>CAYGTX010000041.1:0-11289 GCA_964352935.1 uncultured Rickettsiales bacterium
ACTTAAGACGCTGCTAATAGTTTTTTAATAGGTGCAAAGCTTTTTCTGAGATGATTCGTCACCCCATGCGTTGCTAAACCAGCTTGATGTTGAGCCGTTCCATAGCCAGCGTTCCTCTCCCAGCCATAATGTGGATATTGCAAGGAAAGCTCCTGCATCATGCGGTCTCTGGTGACTTTTGCAATGATAGATGCTGCCGCAATTGAAAGACTAATGCCGTCACCTTTGACGATAGCGCGCACCTCACATGAAAGCTCAGGCGGTCTATTCCCATCAATAAGTGCAACATCTGGCTGCAATGGAAGCTTATCTAATGCACGCTTCATTGCCGTTTTTGCCGCTTGAAGAATATTTATTTCATCAATTTCATCTACATCAACAATGCCTACGCCCACTTTTGAACTACTCATGATTGGCTCAAATAAAGCTTCACGCTTTTTAGCTGATAGCTTCTTAGAGTCGTTCAAGCCCACAGGAAGGTTGGATGGGTCTAAAATTACAGCAGACGCAACCACAGGGCCTGCCCAAGGGCCACACCCTGCCTCATCCACACCAGCGATGAGTCCGTGATATTCATTTTCAATCGAAAAATCAGGCATTTTTCCTCATTTTCTTATTCATGGTTAATTGCTCAAATGTAACATAGCTGCAACAATTCTATGCTATATTAGATACTGTAGATGTAGATTAGTCTATTAAAACAATAAATAAATGAAAAGTTCGAGAGAGAGAATGTTAAGGCGATTTTTTAACAATTTTAGTAAATATGTAACTATTGCCATAGGAATTAGCTTAGTTGCCGCTGCTATTGCAACAGGTGTTGGAGCAGCACTTGGTGCAGCTGGCGTGTTTGCTGGTGGTGCAGTTGGCGGTATGACCGCCATTTGGACAGCAGTAGGTGGCGCAATGGCAACTGTTGGAAATGCGGTTGGCATAACATCAGTGTTTACAGGCATGGGAATGGCATCAGGAGCTGCAAGTATCGCAGCTGGCGCAAGTATTGTGTTGAGTGGTATATATGGATTAGCAGCCGCTGCAGCTGGAATTAAAACCATTACAGAGCCAAGCCAAGCGAAAGCCCCAGCAAATCACAACGTTAGTCATGCAAAAAGTAAAAGTGCGCATGTAAGTAAAGAACCAACTAGAAGTCAGCAACAAGAACATTACAGACAAGACTTTATAAAAGCGCAAGCAAAAGGTGGACATGCTGATAAAGTGTTACAGTCAAGAGGACAATCGCGTGAAGCAAAGCCTTCTTATGCTAACAACAACCCATCGCATCAGACAAGAGCAGATGCTCTTTCAGCAAGACGTAATCAAGAAATGATAACAGTCGGTGGAAAACATTAAATAATAACTTTAAACTTATAACTCTTTTCTACTTCTTAAAGCAGTTAACTTCACCCACCAGTCGGAGTTGGCTGCTTTTATTTTTTTCTCCGCCTCTTTTGCGGCTTCCAAGTCATTAAATAACCCATAACATGTTGCCCCACTGCCCGACATTCTGCCCAGCAATATTTTATCTTGCTGCTTTAACTCACCGAGAATAGTTGATATTTCAGGCATAAGTGCGATTGCAGGTGCTTCAAGATCATTCCTCGTAGCATTTAGATATGCTATAAACTCAGCCGTATTTTGCCAATTTAAAGGCGGTATGGTATTTGGCGATGTAAACTTCTCGATTCCGCGAACAAATACTTGCTGCGTAGAAAGCGGCTTGCATGGATTAATCAGCACCGCCCACACAGCGTTTATCTCTGGCACAGAGGTGATTTTCTCACCTATACCTTCAATCAATGCCGCTTGGTTATGATAGCAAAAAGGCACATCGGCACCCAAACTTAATGCTATTTCATACCACTTGCTTTCAGGAATATCTGGCTTCCAATATGTTTTTAACAATCGAAGCATTGCACCCGCATCGGCAGAGCCACCACCAAGCCCAGCACCAACAGGTATGTTTTTCTCTAAGTTTATTGCAATATCTGGAGATACCCCAGCGGCTTCAGCCACCATTCTTGTTGTTTTTAAAACAATATTATCATTTTCTTCGTGAGCAAGCGCAGCAGATGTTTGACCTGCCATGTGAAACTTAAGCACAGGTGATGGCTGAATTTCAATCACATCCTCAATATCAGTTAGCACCATCAGCGAATTGAGCAGATGATAACCATCTTCCCTTCTACCCGTTACATGAAGTGTAAGGTTTAATTTAGCACGAGCCTTAATACGCATAATCACTCTTCTTGAAGGCCATATTTAAGCTTCTTTTTGAGAACTTCAGGATCAGACTCAGGCGCACCATCAGGATAATTTAACGCACGCATCCACTGAAACTTGGCTTCATTTCGCCTTCCTAATTTCCAGTAAATATCACCCAAATGTTCATTTAGAACTGTGTCATATGGCTTTTCTTCCACTGCATTTTCTAAATATAAAACTGCTTTCTCATAATCACCGGTTAAATAATATGCCCAGCCCATACTATCTAAAATGTGAGGGTCGCCATTTGCACCCTCAAGCGCAGCGGCTATCATTTGCTTACCTTCTTCCATTTTCACCTTACGATCAATCCAGCTATAGCCAAGATAGTTTAGAATTTCTGGTCTTTCAGGCTCTAATTTTAATGCCTCTTGCAGATATTTCTCTCCTTTTTCCCAGTCACCAGCCCTTTCATAAGCAATACCTGCTGCAAAATAGTTACGCCATGATACTTCCTCATTTGCTTCCAATATTTTCAATGCTTTTTCATAATATTGAGTCGCCTTAGCAAACGCTTTGTCTTGTCTATATAGATCAGCGATAGTCAATAAAACCAACGTTGACTGGTCATTCTTCTTAAGCAGCGCCTCTAACGCATCTAACGCTTTTTGTTTTTCATCCATATGATAATAGTTTCTGGCAATAGCAATGGCTGCTTTATCATAAAGACCACTATTTTTGTTAATACGCGCATAAAACTTATTTGCCCCATCGAATGATTCTAATAACTCTAATGATTGAGCCACTAATAAATTGGCTTCATCATGCTTAGAGTCTAGATGTAGCGCAAGCTGCGCATAAGCAAGCCCCTCAATAGGGTAACCACTTCTAATTAACATCCTTGTCGCTTCCAACAACACTTCTGCCACACCATAACCCACAGAGTTAATAAGTGGCTCAGGTTTGGTTTGGCTTTCTATTCTTTTGTAGGCAACATCAAAAAACCCACTTTGCGGATGTTGTGCATCATAGGTTTGATATAACTCTTTTGCTTCATCCCACTTACCAAGTCGCTCCATTAAATTCCCAGCATGAAATGCAAGGTGATATGGCAGTGACATTCTACCCATTGCTTGCTTATAAGCATCATACGCTAGGTTATCATTGCCTTGAAGTTCCCACATTAAGCCACGTTGATAATTTGTGAATAAATAGAAAACCTTATATTTACCAACCTTTTCCTCAAGTGCATCAAGCGCTTGTTTCATTTGCCCTTCACCCACTTGCACCCACGCAGTGATATAAGGTAAAATAAGTATATCGATACTGGTTAGGTTATTGTTTTCACCTTCTATTAGCCCATCGTTTAATATCTGGCTTGCCTCAGCAAATTTTTCGTTCTTAATCAAGTCATTCACTACAATCATCATAGCAGAGAGCGATTCTTTATCTTTGTCGTAAAAACCATAGGCTTTTTTGACGGCTTCATCCAACTCACCCGCTAATAAGAGTGATTTATAAGCACTTTGAAAAACTATAAGATTAGCATCACTATTGTCAGCTTCAAAAGCACGCGAGTAATATTTTGCTGCGGCATCCACTATGTTTCGGCGCTGTGCTACATATCCTGCAAGATAGCTACCTGTAACTGTTGGCCTTGATTGAGGGCGAACCATCTCGATAAAACCACCATCCACTTTTACTGGAAAAACCTCCCAGTAGCGCCATTCTTTCAACTTCAGTAGCATAAAAAACACCAGCAAAAATAATGCAGGCAGCACAATAAATAAAATGATAGGTTTTTGTTTTAAGTGGTTCACACATCCTCCTCGTGTTCCGTGTGCTGTATTGTAGTGCTTCTGTAGTTTTTTTCTACCCAAATTTCATCTTTTCTGCTATGTTGGCAAGCAAATCAGATGAAAAATTTATTTTATGTCATGTTCTACAGTTGCCACATCAGGCAAAAAGTCACTTATAGGCCTTTCTAAAGATGCACTCAACTCTCTTGTTGCTGAGTTAGGTGAAAAACCATTTCGTGCGTCTCAACTATGGAATTGGATCTACCAACGCGGCGCCACTTCTTTTGAAGAAATGTCAAATCTTCCCAAGGGGTTAAAAGAAAAACTTAATGAAAACTATCACATTGAAAGACCCCATATCAGCCAAGATTTAGTGTCAAAAGACGGCACGCGGAAATGGCTCTTAAAATACCCAGATGGGCAAGAAGTAGAAGCTGTATATATCCCCGAAGATGATAGAGGCACGCTTTGTGTTTCATCACAAGTTGGTTGCACCCTCACCTGCACTTTTTGTCATACAGGCACGCAGCGAATGGTTAGAAACCTCACCGCTGAAGATATCATCACACAATTTATGCTCGCGCGCGATGCGCTGGGCGATTGGCCATCAAGCAGACCAGACCGCAAAGTCACCAATATTGTGATGATGGGTATGGGCGAGCCACTGCTGAATTATGAAGAAGTTGCCAAAGCACTTAAGATCGTGATGGATGGTGATGGGCTTTCACTTTCTAAGCGCCGCATTACGCTTTCAACATCGGGCATTGTGCCTGAAATTTACCGCTGCGGTGAAGAGTTAGGCGTAAATCTCGCCATATCGCTCCATGCTGTGAATGATGAGTTGCGCGATGTGATTGTACCTATCAATCGTAAATATAAGATTGCCGAACTGCTGGATGCTTGCAGAAACTATCCAGCCTCAAGCAATACAAGGCGCATCACCTTTGAATATGTGATGCTAAATGGCGTGAATGATTCGGATGCAGATGCACATGGATTAGTAAAACTACTCGATGGCATTCCCGCTAAGGTAAATCTAATTCCCTTCAACTCATGGCCGGGTAGCGAATATACCTGCTCGAGCAAGCGGCGTATCAATGCATTTTCTAAGATTGTGATGGATGCGGGTTATTCATCCCCTGTTAGAACCCCACGTGGTGAAGATATTTTGGCAGCGTGCGGCCAGTTAAAATCTGAAAGCGTGCGTGTAAAGAAATCGGCAAAGGCTTAAATTCCTTTAAGAATAGCTTGTGCCGCCTTGTGACTAGGCGTGATTTCTTCAGCCAATCCAAGTTTCATCAGCGCTGTTTTACTTTCAAACTTTTGAGTGGCGGCATGTTCAGGATTCGTGAGCAATTCACTCACTTCACGCGTTAAACGCTCCGCATTGCACTCTTCCTGCAAACATTCAGGGATCACCATCTTGTTCTGTAACAGATTGATTAAACACGCAAATTCAATCTGAATCATGCGCCTGATTAGCCATGCTGAGAAACGATTCACTTTATACGTAATCACCATTGGCAATTCAGCAAGTGCAATTTCTAACGTCACCGTGCCAGATTTTGCCAATGCCACATCAGATGCCGCATAAGCGTGCCACTTTTCTTGCTTATCAAGCAACACCGTTGTTGGCACATGCAAGCTTTTAGCAAAAGCAGTAATTTCGTCTTCTAATGCAGGAATGGTTGGCAAAATAATATGCAACGCATCAAATTGTGGCGCTAAACGCTCTATCACCTGCTTATAGATAGGCAATAGAAGCTTGGTTTCTGTTTTTCTGCTACCCGTTAGCATCGTCAAGATTTTTGCATCTTTTTTCACATGATATGCGTCTATAAACGTTGCTTTATCGCCAAGCAATGCCACATCCTCTACAATGGGATGCCCAACAAAATGTGTTTTAAGACCTTCTTTCTCAAAATAAGGTGGCTCAAATGGAAGAAGTACGAGCAACTCATCATAAAGTGCGGCAATTTTAGCAGCACGTTTAGGTTTATATGCCCACACAGTTGGCGCAACGTAATGCACGAGGCGAATACCACTCTCTTGCAGTTTTTTAGCCACTCGAAAGCAAAAGCCCGGTGAGTCTATCGTAATCACCACATCTGGCTTCTTTGCTAAGATATCCGCAACAGTTTGATTAATACGTTTCAGCATATGCGGAATATGTGGGATCAACTCCACAAACCCCATGATAGAAAGCTCAGACATCGGAAAAAGGCTTTCAAAACCCTCCTCTTCCATTCGTGTGCCGCCCACACCATGAAAATTCAATTCATCTTTGCTTTGTTGTTTTAGGGCTTGGATAAGTTTACCACCAAGCGCATCGCCTGAAGGTTCACCCGCAATGATGTAAATATTTTTGGTCAAGCCACTATACTCCCACCACCACAATGCCAAGCTTGTTTGCTTCTTTAATCATCGCATCACGCTGAACAATTAAGCTTGCACCCGCTTCCACCGCAATGCCTTTTAAGCCCGCAGCATGGATGTTTCTCACTGTATCTATACCAATGGTTGGCAAATCAATTCTATCTTCTTGCGATGGCTTTTTAAGCTTTACGAGCACGCCACCATCTTCTTTCTTTCGAAGCTCACCACAGCGTTTTATCAATGCGTCCGTGCCTTCAATAGCTTCAATGCCAAGCACATAGCCACTCTTGACAATTGCCCCCTGTCCCACATCCAACTCACCCATCGTTCTTAAAATATGCGTGGCAATCTCAACATCATCCTTCATACGCTTGTTGGGTTTGTGCTTTCCAAGCACACCCTTAGTCGTCACAAGCTCAGGTGCAATATCTTGCACCCCCACCACCTTAAAGCCATATTCTTCAATAAAAGAAATGATGGTTTTAAAGAGAAAATTATCTCCAATAAAGCGAGCTTTAGTAATACGCTTGATGAGCTTTAGCGTAGTTAAATCCATCTTTAGGGCTGAAAATGTTGGTCGTGAAATACGCCCTACAAAGGTCACGGTTTCTGCACCTGAATTTTTCAATGCTTTGATAGCACCACCAACAGCACCAAGATGCACTATTTTATGCGGAATCTTATCAAGCGGAAGTTGCTCTGTATGCCCTTCAAACCCAACTACAAACACATCACGTCCATTGGATAGGCAGTGTTCAATTGCCTCGCAGGGCAGTTCACCACTCCCTGCTATAATACCAATTGTTTTACTTTGAAATGCCGTGTTAGACATAAACCAATTATATCGCCCTAGCTTTGGGTTGGCAGATGGCGCGTGAACTATCTTTTTTGATGAAAGAAATAATATTCTGAATAGCTGCATTATCAGCAAATCGAGTGGCAACATCTTCAATACGCTCAGATAATGTGCCTTCACTTGCAAATAATAAACGATAAGCACTTCTTAATGCGCTGATTTCATCACGTTCTAGTTTCTGACGTTTCAAACCAATCAAGTTCAACCCAACCAAGCTCGCTCTATCACCTGTGGCCTGACCATAAGGAATCACATCATTTTCAATGCCTGACATACCACCAATCATAGCATGGTGACCAATACGCACAAATTGATGAATTGCTGAAAGCCCACCAATTACGGCAAAATCACCCACTTCCACGTGCCCAGCAAGTGTTCCATTATTGGCAATAATCACGTTATTTCCGACCACACAATCATGCGCAACATGCGAGCTCATCATGAACAAGCAATTATCGCCAATCACCGTCGTCATTTTATCGCCAATGGTGCCTGGGTTCATGGTCACATGTTCGCGGATTTTATTATTTTTTCCAATCACAAGTGTGGATACTTCACCACCAAACTTTAAATCTTGTGGAGCGTGGCCAATTGAAGCAAACGGGAAAATTTCTGTTCCCTCACCAACGGTAGTGCGTCCTTCCACCACCACATGCGAATGTAACACAACATTATCACCCAATGAAACATGCTCACCCACAACGGAATAAGGGCCAATTTTGACATTTTTTCCTAGTGTAGCGCTTTCGTGAACGATTGCAGTAGAGTGAATCAGTGTATCCGACATTCAAATTCCTATATGTGATTAGTGTGAAAAACTATTTACCGAAGACATACCATAACAGTTAACAAAACATCTACAAATCACGTTTTGTTTCAAAATGTTAGACCTTAAAAGACCATCAAAAAATGGCTATTTATCGGCAATCATGGCAGAAATAGTAGACTCTGCTACTTTTTTACCATCGACACGCGCTTCACCTCTAAACTTCCAGACAGGACCACGTCTTTGAATCACCGTAAGGTGTAAATACAAGCTATCACCTGGTACAACAGGCTTTCTGAATTTGGTATCATCAATGGTCATGAAATAAACCAGCTTACCTTTAGAATCCTCACCTAAACCATCAACCACCAATACCGCTGCTGTTTGCGCCATGGCTTCAATAATTAACACACCCGGCATTATAGGCGATTGAGGGAAATGCCCCATAAAGTGCGGCTCGTTAAACGTCACGTTTTTAAGACCAACAATGCTTTCATTGACTGTTTTTTCAACAATTCTATCGACCAACAAAATAGGATAACGATGCGGAATCATCTCCATAATCTGTTTAATATCAATGATATTTTCTTTATTTTCTGTCATTACATTACCCTTTCTTATCAATCAAATGCTTTAAAACAATGCTTTGCCTATGCCACTGTTTAATTGGCATCGCTGGCGTGCCACCCAGTGTTGCTTTTGGAGTAGTATTTTTAATTACACCACTTTGTGCCGCAATTTGCGTGCCTGTAGCAAGTGTTATATGCCCTGCAACACCAACCTGCCCACCTAGTACAACATAATCTTCTAATACGGTACTGCCTGAAATTCCTGTTTGCGAAACAATAACACAATGTTTACCAATATTTACATTATGCCCAATTTGCACAAGATTATCTATCTTAGTACCTTTACCAATCACCGTATCAGGCCCTGCACCTCTATCAATGCAGCTATTTGCACCAATCTCAACATCATCTTCAATAATAACACGACCAAGCTGTGGCACTTTTAAATGCGCACCATTTTCAAAAGCAAAACCAAAACCATCTTGCCCAATTTTCACACCAGGATGGATGATAACGTTATTGCCTATCATCGCATTAGCAATCACTGCACCTGCACCAATATGACAATTTTCACCTATCTCTACATTACGATCAATATAGGCAGTGCCTTGTATGGAAGTATTTTTGCCAATGCTAGCGCCTGCACCAATATAGGCAAAACTCTCTATTCTTGCACCGTCGCCAATACTGACATTTTCATGTATTCTAGCCTGTGGTGCAGTCAATGATTTTCGACGTTCAGTAGGGTGCAATAAGCTGGCTGCTTTTGCATAACTAGCATAAGGATTCTTAGATATAAGAAGTGCAATACCTGCTGGCGCTTTATCAATAAATCTTTCTTCAACAATGCAAGCAGATGCTTTGGTTTGCTCAAATGCACTCACATATTGACGATTACTTAAAAAAGCAAGCTCACCTTCTGTAGCATTACTAAGAGCAGCTACTCCATGCACTTGCGTAGCACCTTGGCTTGCATCATGGAGCACGCAATCAATCTGCTTTGCAAGAAGCGCTAAGCTAAAATTATTATCAGTTTGAAAAAAACGAGAATCTGGCATTTGACTACGGAAGTTTGGTTTTAACTTTAGGTAATTTCTTATTCAAACGCGAAACCACTTCTTTTGTGATGTCTAAAGGCTGCGTGTAATAAAGAACAACCGTACTTGGAACCGCCAAGTTAAAACCTTTTTCTTTCGCTAGCTCAGCAACAATTTCGGCTATAACAACGGTGACTTCATTATTAGCTAAGGTAAGTGCCTTATCATAATCAAGGCGTTGTTGTTGCAATTCGCGGCTAATTTCATTAGCTTTAGTCTGAAACTCTTTGATTTTCCCCTCATAGACATCTTTAGCCAATAAAGAACGCTGCTCTGCTAGTTTTTTCTGACCTTCACGCATCTCATCTTGTTTGGCTTGAACCTTATCTTGAAATTGCTTGCGCTTTTTTTGCACTTCACTTTGAATTTTTTCAATCGCTACAGATTGTTTACGTACATCTTCTATGTCTACAACTGCAATACCTTCTACAGCACTTGCCACGGCAGGGATGCTAAAACTTAAAAGTAATGCGAAAATGATTTTTTTCATATTCTATTATCCATATTTCTTATATTTAAAGAGTGTATCAGCATACACAAATATCACTTCATAACAAGCATCGCAACCTTGCACAAGAAGGAATAAACATGATTATAGTTAGAACTGAGTCCCAAAGTTAAAGCGCACCACTTCTTCCTTATCAAACTCTTCTTGTGTAATAGGCGTTGCAAAATCAATGCGCAATGGTCCTAATGGTGATTTCCATGCTACACCAAAACCTACTGAACTCCTCAATGAAGGCTCATCCAAAACACTCGCACCGTCATCATCACTACTTAAAAGGCTTCCTGCATCGGCAAATATTGCACCACGAATGCCTAACTCTTCAGGTAAACCTAAAGGAAAAGTAGTTTCTAAGCTTCCTGAATAATAAGTATTACCACCCAACGCATCC
Source organism: uncultured Rickettsiales bacterium (assembly GCA_964352935.1). Taxonomy (GTDB): domain Bacteria; phylum Pseudomonadota; class Alphaproteobacteria; order Rickettsiales; family CAYGPX01; genus CAYGPX01. The sequence goes on from CAYGTX010000041.1 coordinate 10,562, forward strand.
AGCGTTACTGCATCACGAGGACCAATACCTGCATTCTCAAACCCCCTAATGTCGTTTCCGCCCACGAAGAAACGCTCATTAATTCGAATGTCATTATCGCCCCAAGCAGTGATATTACCCACCTTACCCGTTGCGCTCAGCACCACTTCTTTGGCAAAAAACGGCCAATATTGTCCTGCACTTACTTCGTGACGAATAAACTTTGAATCACCACCTAAACCAGCAAAATCCTGATTGAAGCGGGTGAAATAACCCTCTTTAGGTTCAAACCTACTATCACGATGATCCCACAGCAACACATGCCCAATCATAGAGGTTAGATTCTTTCCTTCCTGACGCTGAATAAAGGTAGACGCACCGGGTTGAATATCGGTGATTTCATCATTTCTAACCGTGTAGCGCAGTGTATGGCGCAGATGTTCTGTAACTGGATAAGCTGAGCGCAACACAAAACCCGTTGTATCACTATCAAATGAGCTTTCATCACGCTGATCTCTGGTAGTGCGAAATAAATCAAAACCTGTAGCTAATTCTTTGCCCATGAAATATGGCTCTGTAAAGCCTAAATCCAACTGCATTCCGCGTGCAGCACGTTGAACACTAGCTCTTAAATCTTGCCCTTTACCTAGCAAGTTACGCTCTCTTACACTCACATTTGCAAGTGCACCATCGGCGGTAGAGAAACCCGCCCCAAAGTTAAGCTCACCTGTCGATTTTTCTTTCACTTC
>CAYGTX010000042.1:0-11233 GCA_964352935.1 uncultured Rickettsiales bacterium
TCGTCTTTTCCAGCAGTAATCACTGCGCGACGCTCGTTTAAACGCATAATGTGATAGCCATCCGCAAGCCTTAATGGACGGCTCACTTCACCACTTTTCAAACTTCCAATTTGCACCCGTAGCTGGCTACTTAAAGAATCTTCTACAATCCACCCCAACTTACCACCAGAAGATGACGTACTACTACGCGAAAACTCTTTAGCCACTAGTTCAAAATCTCCACCAGCATTCAACTCTTCATAGAGTTTGTCTGCAAGGTTAGATATTTTTGCTTCATCTTCAGGTGTATCAATAGGCAGTACTATTTCAGAAATATTGTATTCTTCCTTGCCTGATTGCGATGCAATATTCTCCATTTTCTCTTCAATTTCTTGCTCAGTAACAGACACTTGTGGCTTCACCGCTCTTGCCATAAGCTTCGCTTTCACAATTTGTGCATTTATCTGTGCTTTCACCGCACGCTCAGAGATTCCTTTTTCTTGGAAAAAAGCAGGTAAGCTACTAATTGGTAAATTATTTTTAGACGCAATGGAAGCCATCGCATTCGTTTTTTCTGCCTCAGATACAGCAATGCTTCTGCTGACAGCATCTTGTTCAAGTAATGCTTCATCTATTAATAACTGAACCACCTGTGGCAAAAGCTTTGCTCGCACTTCGGATGAATCTGGCAACCCAGATGAAACAATCGCTAGCTCTAACCTTTCTTTCACTGCAATAGTAGAAATTGCTTCATCATTCACAGTGGCTGCAATGCCATATTGCTGGGCTTCAATTTTGCCAGAAGACATCACTAAAACAAAGAAACAGAGTATAAAATTAAATAATCTAATATTGATAATTCTCATATAACGTTCCTATTCATTAGAAATTCTTTAATAATATTTGCAGTAAGAATGTATCTGTTTGTGGCACATCGCGATTTTGGGTGAAATCTTTTTCCCAACTAAGAATACTTACAATACAATCACCATTATACGTTAGCTGACTTCTGTTAGAAATCCATTGGTCATTTGCTATATCGCGGTGTGTACTAACCGAAGCATCCCAAAACTTACTCAGTTGTAAACGCGAACTCGTGGTTAGAATTTCACGTGATACACTTTCTGCTCCACCTACGGAAAATTCATTATTATCCTCTAACGCTAAATAATTAGCTGTAAATGATAGTGGAGAAACATTAAACGATACATTCAGCTCATTTTTAGCAAATTCATAGTTATCTTTATCTATCCTAAAATGATAATACGATCTAAAATTATCATTTAATCTATAGCCTATTTGACCAACAAAATCAGAGAAATTCTCATTTAAACCACTTTTCGCTGAAAAGCCTTCATCTCTATCGGCACGATAACTTTGCCCAAAAAGCGTATGTATTTTTCCATAATCATAACTATGAAAACCACTTCGAATACCATAGTTAGTTCTTGGTCCGCCCTCCACTAAATCCGTTCCCATAAAGTGGTTAGAGTTAAATAAGTTCTCATCTGAGAACTCAACATCCTGACTGTCTTCATTGGGTATATCATCTGGGTTATTATCTTTAGGACTCACAATAAAGTTTGCCACCGGTTCAATAAACGCTTTACCATTTGTGGTCGGCTTAAACATTGGATAGCGCCAATTTATTTCAGCCTGTGGAACAAAGCGTCCAGAAAAACCATTAAATTCATCTTTAGAAACACCTGAGCGATCCAGGTCATTCACTACATAGCCATCCCCTCTTAGTGACAACTTATACTCAAACACATGCCCTGAAGGCGTCACATCCGGAAGCACCCAGGCCGCTTTGCTTGACAAGCGATTTACACTGGTTCCTTCTTTACGGAATAACGCCAACATGCTCGTATCCAATGTCGTATACGAATTCCATAATCCAGGTTCACTTTCCACGTGCGCTTGAGCAAAAGGTAGGACGAGAGGCGACTCATCTGGATCATCTTCTTGATTTAACCCTTGAAATGACAATGCTTCTATAGTGGCAAAGTTATTACCTTCTATTTTATTACTATAGATATGCGTTTTTAAATTATCACTATTGTGGATACCATAACGCCTTAAATAAGTATCATCCGAAGAACGCCTTGTTTCAAACCCCCAACGCCAATCATCTTCAAGTTCAAATAACCCTTCGCCTTCAATGTGTCCCCTAATTTCAGAGCCATTAGTTGCAAAACCATCATCATCAAACTTATCTCACTGTGTAACACTTCCTTTAAATTCATATGCACCCGTATCAGTTAAAGCACGATATTCTGCGGATAAAACCGGATCAACATCTGTAAAATATTGCACATTAACCGTTGCATCTCGTTCTGGAGCAATATTGTAATAATACGGCACCTCGATAAACTCACCAAGACCAGAACGAGACCCGTAGCTAGGTAACAAAAAACCACTCTTACGGTCTGCACCAGGTGTAGCATGAGAAAAATAAGGAGAATAAAGCACGGGTAGCCCATACACTTCAAAGAAAGTGTGGTTATGCTCAACACGCTGCTCATCTTCATCAATGGTTACTTTACGTGATTTTATTTGCCACATTGGTTCACCACCTGCATCCTCTTTACAAACAGGACAAGGGGAATAAACAGCACGCTCAAGTATTGTTTTATTGCCTACAACACGTGTAGCACTATCGGCAACGAATACTGCATCTTTTTCCATACGGGCACTGAAATATTTAATAACTCCCTCTTTCAGCCCATCACGAAGCTCAACTTCTTCAGCAAATAGAGTTGTTCCATCTGACTCTAAAAGACTAATGTCACCAAAAGCATCTACTTGATTTGTTTTTTGATTATAAACCACCTTGTCCGCAAGTAACATCCGGCCAGATTGAATGATTTCCACATGTCCTTCCGCTATCACAATGCCTGTTTTTTGGTCATAAGACATGGCATCTGCTTCAATAAATGCTGGACTGTTGGTATTTTCAGTTTTTAACGTTTCACGTGCAGATACACCGTTAGCAATTGATGCCAACAAAAAAACTATAGAAATTATTAGAAAAAAAAGCCTGCAAGATCCCATCAGCCAACACAACGCCACATCATTTTTTATGCAAAAAGAACCTAACAGCTTTTATTATTGATGTCATTAATTTGTCTTCGGTTTTTTCTACAAAAACTAAAAGTAAGTAAGCCTAACCATCTTCTAAATGCAGCAAAACAGCGAATCCTAAAAGTGTTGTTACTACCACCGGTGCCCAAGCTGCAAGAATAACCGACAATCGACCAGAAAGCCCCAATGCAGCCACAATATCAGATACAAAATAGATGATAAAACCAGTAAAGATAGCCAACGCTATAAGCATACCCGTCTTACCTTGACGCGGCGGACGAAGTGAAAACACACCAGCAATTAGCACCATGCCTGCTAATAAAAATGGTATCGTCAGTAAACTATGCCAATATAATTGGTGTTTTAGCGCCGAAAAACCTGCATCTTCCAGTGTTTTAATAAATGCTGGCAACTCCCAAAATGAGAATGTCTCAGGAGGAGCAAAGCTTTCTTGAATTTGATTCATTGATAGGTCGGTTGGAAGCTCGTAACTATCAAAACGTTTGGCAGGATCACCAGGAGAAGTTAGCACCGCATCTTTAATCAACCAATGCCCTTCATTTAGCTGCGCTGAAGCAGCGTCAATGCGGCTTTCAAAACGATTTTCTTTACCATATTGAAAAAACGTCACTTCAAAAAGTTCCATTTTCTGGCTCGAGACACGCAATGCTCTAATGATTTTCTTTCCTTCCCCTTCTGAATCAGGCTGCCTAAGCCACAAACCAGACGAAGACACAGAAAGCATACTGGTCGAACCTTTAAAATATTTTGCTTCCACCTGCTCAAATTTAGATAACATCGTGGCAGAAAGAGGGTTAATGACGGTGGTAACAACCACTCCAATAGTGAGTGCGCATAAAAGCACTGGTGTTAAAAATTGTAATGCCGAAATTCCCGCAGCGCGCGCTACCACTAATTCTGAAGAACGTGTCAATTTTGTTAAGGCAATAATCCCCCCTAGCAAAATGGCAAATGGTAGAATTTCTTGAAGCAAGAATGGTAGCCTCAGAACAACCATATTTAACATGATAGCAAAAGGTATATCTTTTGTGGTTGATCTGCGAATAATTTCGAGTGTATCAAACACCAAAATAAGCGTTACCAGCACCCCAAGAACAATACCAATCCCCGCCAAAAACTGACGTATTATATATTGTGAAAGCGTATATGGAATGGTAATAATCATCGACTCCCCCAGCTGCTAGATTCACGCTTTTCAATCATTGCTTGCCATAACTGCTTAAAGCCATGAACGCTAGGAAACCAAACTTTATGTCAAACAAGAAAATAAACAGCTCCCATCCCCCAAATAATTGTGTTTAAATAGAGAAAAATAATCACCGAAGGTGACGTTGATGCAATATTTTTCAAGACCAAATCTATTACCAAAACAATAGCAGCAAAAACCGAAGCCACCATAATACGCTTAAACTGACCTCGACGATTAAACGAGCCTGAAAGCAGCCCTGCAAGCGCAATCAGTGTTAATGTTAGGCACAGTAAAGGCCAAACAAGTCGGTGGTGTCCTTCCGCTCTCAACTTAGTTATTAATGACTTAGAATAATCATCTTCTGGATAGAACAATTCAGGTAAATAGCGCTCTTTTTCTTCACGCCATCTTTGCCCACTCGTTTCCCCATACACACTAATATCCATTGTATATTGATCAAAATAGAGTACCGATAAATTTCCAGTTTCACCAATTTCTTGGCGATTACCATTTATCATATTAAACCGAGGACCAAATTCAGTTTGAACTAGTCGCCCTTGCTGCGCCATCAGTGTGATAGGAGCTTTAACATTTCGGCTATCATGTACAAGAATCCCTTTTAATAACCCATCAGGCTGACGCGTATCAATATAAACAGTTAGCCCTTTTGAGGGATTACTAAAAACCCCCTCTTGCAAAAGTAGTGCTGCGTAATTATCGCGTACAAAATTTTGTGTATCTTTAAACTCTCTAAATGACGCTGGCACTAAATAAACACTTAATAAATAGCAAAATAAAGTGGCAACCACTGCTATACCTACTGCTGGCTTGCCAATAGACATACGACTAAGGCCAGCACTCTTTAGTACCAAAATTTCACTATCCAACATCAACCGATTATACACCATCACTGTGGCACAATAGAGCCCAATAGGCAGAATAATCATCAGCAACGATGGTACTAAAAGCCCCGATAGGTATAGAAAGGTAGAAACACCCAGCCCACGATTCACAATAAGATCTATAAATCTTAGTGACTGGGTAAGCCATATGATGCCCGTTAAGGTAAGTGTAATTACCAAAAGCGGCATAAAAAGATGGTAGCTAATGTAACGTGTGTAACGCTTCATACGTAAACCGCAACTTTCTTTGCATGATTGCAATTAAGAATTAACATTGGAAGCAAAGCATTCTATCGCTTTCTTCATAAATTGTATAGTGCCCGTCTTATAACACTAAATATTTTGTATTTTAACTTAGAAGTTTTCTTTCAACCACTGTCCAACGCGCATAATCATCACTTTAAGCCCGGATTTCTGTACCAATGCCAAACCGCTTTGCTCTAATTGACGCTGTTTTATCACATAACTTAACATTCCAATTGGTACCGAAAAAGCAGGGCCGCTCGTACTTTCAGCGCTGCCTTTTAGTTCTGTCGGCAAACCCCTTACCGCCCGTTTACCAAAGGCATGACCAGCAAATTGCCGCACGCCAGCAAGTTGGCTTGCACCGCCAGTTACCACTAAACGACCACCCATTTTTCCAAAACCCGCTGCCTCTAGTTTTTGTTTTACCATTTCAAACATTTCTTCAACGCGAGGCTGGATAATTTTCACTAAAACGGCGCGTTGAATGTGTGCCACTTCATCACGCCCACTTTCTTTTTGCGGTACATCAATCAACTCTTGCTCATCTCTTACACTACTCACAACATTTCCATAGAGCGTTTTAATCCGCTCAGCGCTTACCAAATCCGTTTCCAAACCCAGCGCAATATCATTAGTAATATGCATACCACCCACAGGTACACTATCAACAAACACCATTTCACCATTTTTAAAAAGTGAAAACGAGGTATGCCCCGCACCCATATCTAATATAAGCGTACCCAGCTTTCTGTCATCCTCAGTCAAGCATGAAAGACCCGCCGCGTAGGAGCTACTCACGAAAGTTTCAATGTCCAAATGGCATTTTGCCAAACATCTCACTAAGTTCTGCGCTGCATTTTTGGCATAGCGTACCACATGCATGATAGCTTCTAACTTCTGCCCAACCATGCCTACTGGCTTAGAAACACCTTGATTATCATCCACCGCATATTCAAGTGGTAAACAATGAATAAGCAAATCATCATCCTGACGCACATCTTCTTGTACTTTTTGTATCAGCGTCAATACATCACTGAGGCGAATTTCACGCTCACCAATTTCAACATCTACTTTTATTAATTGTGAGGCAGCACCCTTAGATGAAAGGCTAACAGTGATTTTATCCACATTCACGCCTGCCATTTTCTCCGCCGCACTCACCGCTGCAGAGATACAACGCTCAGCCGCATACATATCAGTAATCACCCCTGCTCTTGTGCCTTCTGCAAGCTGATGACCAATACCAATAATCTCAAGCTCACCATTTGCATCCACTTTTGCAATAAAACATGCAATCTTAGAGGTACCAACATCAAGCACTGCTATGAGCTCTTGCCCCGATTGAAACGAACGCATGGTTTTCTTCATGTATTTTTCTCATGCTTTGATGAATTATTTTTGTTTTTCTCGGATGTACGTTCGATAAAAATCTTTTCAGGAATTTTTAAGTTAATCGACTCAATATCATAATCCGACAAGATATCTTTTTCTTCATGAATTTGCGCCACATAAGACCACATACGCTCTGGCTGTTTCTCTGGCAACATGATTCTAATATCATTGCGTAATATCACATCCCAACGACGATCCGACACACGCACCATAGAAGACACAAGCGGCTTGAGTGTTGGCTCAGCTTCTAGCATCTCCATCACTTCAGTCATATAATAAGGCACGCCCTTGCCTACTAAAATCAGATAGTCCGAAAACTGGCTAATATCATCCACTTTTATCACCAAACCTTGACTATCCAACAAGCTAAGCTCGCCGTCTAACTGCCATAAGGCGACTGGTTCTCGCTCAATAATTCTTACCGTTAAAGTGCTTGGATATTGCCGCTCCACTTCTGCGTAGCGCACCCAAGGTAATGCTTCCAATTTTGAACGTATGATATCTAAATCAATCGCAAACAAAGGCATGCCTATTTGAACGTCCATCTGCTTCAAAATTGCTTCTGTTTTAGTATATTCCTGTCCTTCAAGATAGACGTTCTCAAGCTGCACATCCGCCTTCACCGCAAGATGCGCTAGCTGTTCTTCTGTAAAATGATAGATTTTTTGAGGAACATCATTCGCAATTGCCAACACTATAAGCACCGCAAAAACCAAACTTAAAAGCGCTAAGGGTGTTTTAAGCATCCACCATACAGAAAGAATAATAGACTTAAAAACCACCTTTAAAACATTAAAAACCATGCTCATTGAACTTTTTTCCAATGATGTATCCTTCGATGTTCTTTTAGCAGCGCCTTTTTTAGTTACTGATGGTCGCATCGCGCACTCTCTACCAGTCGTTTAACTAACTCATCAAACGTAATACCCACATATTTTGCAATTTCAGGCGCTAGCGAGAGTGGTGTAAAGCCTGGGTGTGTGTTTATTTCTAACATATATAAACGCCCACTCCCCTTATCATCATATCTAAAATCGCTTCTTGTCATACCGCGACACCCCAAAATACGGTGACACATCGATGCAATTTTCATAGCACCTTTATAAATATTATCCGGCACAGGAGCAGGCATTAAGTGAGTTGTCTTACCATCTAAATACTTGTTTTCATAATCATAAAAACCATCTTTAGGCTGTAATTCAATTACACCCAATGCATCGCCTTCCATCACCGCTACGCTAAGTTCGCGCCCCGGAATATATTGCTCTACTAAAAAACGCTCACAATGTTCTGGCAATTTTTCAGCATCCACTTTTTCAGCGTCACCTTCTTGCATCAGTACCACACCAACACTAGAGCCTTCTGCCACTGGTTTTACTATATAAGGACGAGGCAACACATCACGTTTTAACACTTCTTCACGGCTAACTACTTTGCCCGCTGGAAATAACACACCATATTGCCCAAGCAACCTTTTGGTAATTTCTTTATCCATCGCAATGGCTGAAGCCTTCACACCTGAATGGGTATAAGGAATATTCATCACTTCAAGTAAGCCTTGAACACAACCATCTTCACCATAGGTGCCATGCAATGCATTAAACACAACATCAGGTTTAATATCAGAAAGTGTTTGCGCTAAGTTTCTATCCACATCTACAGCGGTCACTTGATACCCTTGATTTTTCAGAGATTCTATAACTCCCTTTGCTGAAACAAGCGATACTTCCCGCTCAGAAGACAAACCACCCATTAAAACTGCAACATGTTGAGACACTATTTTAACACCATCTATATTTTTTTAATCATGGCATCATAAGCAGAGTTGTGAACAAGGGAAAGAGGAAAATGCCTTCGATTTTATTTCATTTTTTCATATCTAAATCTCTTAGATACATAATAAGAAGTGTTCGTTAATTCTATGGTTTAAAATTCTAAAAATTATTAATGTTTTTTTCCGAGATAATTCTTGGCAAACCGCTTGATTATGTGCATATTAGAAACACTTACAACAAGATATGGTAAAATATAATTTCATGCTGAATGGTTTCATTCTTTTTTTATTGCTGCTAGGCACGTGGTGGGTTCTTTCGGGATTTTACACTCCGCTCTTCATTGGGCTTGCGCTCTTTAGCTGCGCGCTTTCTGTGTGGCTAAGAATCAGAATGAAAACCAATGAGGTTCAGCTTCCCATTTTCTCAAATTTGCTTCGTATGCCTATCTATCTCGCATGGCTTATCAAAGAAATCTTTTCGTCCACCTTCTCAGTGGTGAAGCTTGTATGGCAGCCAAAACTTAAGCTTAAGCCTGCATTTGCGTGGATTCCAACCGCCCAACACAGCAATATCAACAAAACCATTTATGCCAACTCTATCACGCTCACACCGGGTACCGTCACCGTTACCATTCGTGGTAATCAATTGGGTGTGCACGCCCTTGAAGCATCAAGCTTACAGGATTTGCGTGAAGGTGGCATGGATAGAAAAATCCATCAATATAGCAAGGAGAGTGTATGATTCTTTTTGCAGCCGCATCCGCAGGCATTTTGGTGAGTTTAATCTTATTATTTATCAGGCTTTATCTTGGGCCAAGTATTTTTGATCGCTTACTTGTCATGAATAGCGCTGGCACGTGCGTAACATTACTGATTGTTTTACTTGGTGCGGCACAAAATACTGAGTTCTATCTTGATATAGCCCTTATCTATGCGTTGATAAACTTTGTCTCTACCATCGCTTTCTTACGCTATTTTGAAAATCGCCCGCTGATTGATTCTTCTCCCATTCAGGAGGAAGAAAAATAATGTTAGAACAAATTTTATTTTACATTAGCTGGCTTTTAATAGGATTGGGGATATTCCTTATCTTTACGGGTGCGGTTGGAGTGTTACGCTTTACTGATTTCTTTTCGCGTTTGCACCCGGCAGGCATCATTGATAGCTGCGCTGTACTATGTATTGTAGGTGGTTTAATGTTGCAGCATGGCTTTACGCTCTTTACTGGCAAACTGGTTCTCTTGGCTATTTTCATTCTTATCACTGGGCCTACATCCACCCATGTGCTTGCAAAAACAGCATTATTACAAGGCGAGCCATTGCCTAACAAACCATCACTTGGCGGTGCCCAAGCAAAGCCAGAGAAGGAAGGTAAAGTATGACATTTAACCTTCCTCATTTAATCATTTTCTTAGATTTTGCAGTATTAATGCTGCTTTTAGTTTCAGCAATTGGTAGCGTACTCACTACCAACCTTGTAGTAAGCACCATTTTATTAAGTATTTTCAGCTTCCTGATGTCATTGCAATATCTCATTTTAGGTGCGCCAGATGTAGCCATCACCGAAGCAGCAGTGGGCGCTGGTATCAGCACAGTACTACTATTACTATCACTCTCCATTACAGGGGAACGCGAGCATGAAACTTCAGGTAATTTCATCGTGCCAATGGCAATCTTTGTCTCACTAGGCGGATTGCTTGTTTACGCATCGCTTGGCTTGCCAGAATTTGGTAGTGCTACCTCGCCAGCACAAACCCATCTTTCCCCTTATTTCATCACGGAATCATTCAATGATATTGGCATTCCCAACATTGTCACTTCTATTTTAGCAAGCTATCGTGGTTTTGATACATTAGGTGAAGTAGCCGTTATTTTTACTGCAGCCATCTCTGTGTTGCTATTATTAGAAAAGCCTAAGAAAGCTACGGAGGCTGAAAATAATGAATGAGCCGGTAGTCATCCGCACGATTGTTCGCATTCTAGCACCATTCATCATCATGTATGGTCTGTATGTGCAATTTCATGGCGAATATAGCCCTGGTGGAGGCTTCCAAGCGGGTGTTGTGGTTGCGGCTGCCTTTATTGTGTATGCGCTCGTCTATGGATTAGATAATGCACAAAAAGCACTTTCACTTGCGGTGGTTAAAACAGGCTGTGCGCTTGGTTTAATTCTCTATGCAGGCACAGGTGTTATCACCTTATTAATGGGCGGTGAGTATTTAAACTATAGTCACCTTCTTCCCAATCCAATTGCGGGGCAACATCTTGGTATCATTATGATTGAAGCTGGTGTGGGCATCACTGTCTTCTCAGTAGTGATGGTGATTTTTTATGTGTTTGCGGAGCGCACAAGATGAACGAAATCATTCATTATTATAATTACTGGATATTTATCGCCCTCATGCTAGTAGGCTTCGTTGGGGTAATTACACACAGCAACCTCATCAAAAAAATGATTGGTCTTGGCATCTTCCAAGTCTCTGTTTTACTGCTTTATGTATCAGCAGGTGATGTCATTGGCGCAAACCCACCCATTTTGCTAGATGGTGTTGAGTCTTACGTCAACCCATTGCCACATGTATTAATGTTAACCGAGATGGTGCTGGGCGTTGCCTTCTAAGCCGATGGCTTAGCAAGCAGCGATTG
>CAYGTX010000043.1:0-3959 GCA_964352935.1 uncultured Rickettsiales bacterium
TGGTTATAAATTTTCAACCTATGCAACATGGTGGATTCCTCAGTCAATAACACGTTCGATTGCCGACCAAGCGCGCACAATCCGTATTCCTGTGCACATGATTGAAACCATCAATAAGATTGTGAGAACCTCTCGCCAGATGGTGCATGAAATGGGTCGTGAACCTACGCCGGAAGAGTTAGCGAAGCGTTTATCGATGCCGCTTGATAAAGTGCGTAAGGTTCTAAAAATTGCCAAAGAGCCTGTCAGCCTTGAGAACCCAATTGGGGATGATGATGATGGAAGTTACTTAGGTGACTTTATTGAAGATAAAAATGCGGTGGCACCTGTGGATGCTGCTATTCTTGCTAACCTTCGTGAAGTAACCACAAAAGTGCTTGCATCCCTCACGCCTCGTGAAGAGCGTGTGCTACGTATGCGTTTTGGTATTGGAATGAATACAGACCATACATTAGAAGAGGTGGGGCAACAGTTCTCGGTAACACGTGAGCGTATTCGTCAAATTGAAGCAAAGGCACTTCGTAAATTGAAGCACCCTAGTCGTTCACGTAAGCTTCGTGGCTTCTTGAATACATAGGTGTAAAGAGCAGCACTATTATTATAATAAAAAGAAACGCCCTAGCAAATGCTGGGGCGTTTCTTTTTTGAATTCATTTTATGTTTGTTTCTATTTGATGTGCCATTCTTAAGTCATACGACTAATATTAGCGGCAACTAAGCTTTTTTCTTTTTTTGCTTTGCCGCATCTTTTTCGTCGCTTTCGTTGAGCTTGTAGCCTCTTCCCCAAACGGTTTCAATATAATTGATGCCATCGGTTTCTTTTGAAAGTTTCTTGCGGAGCTTACATACAAAAACGTCAATAATCTTTAAATCCGGTTCATCCATTCCGCCGTAAAGGTGGTTTAAGAACATTTCTTTTGTAAGGATGCTGCCTTTTCTCAAAACGAGAAGTTCAAGAATACTATATTCTTTGCTCGTTAAGTGGATAGTTCTGCCTTCTGTTTCTACAATGCGTGAATCTAAATTCACCATTAATTTATCACCAATGGTGATGGTTGACTCAGAATGCCCTTTTGAGCGTCTTACAATTGCTTGGATGCGCGCCATTAACTCACCACGATTAAATGGCTTGGTAAGATAATCATCTGCTCCAAACCCAAGACCTTTAATTTTTTGATCCACACCGGAAAGTCCTGAAAGAATAAGGATAGGCACTTTCACTTTTGCGGAACGAAGTTTGAGTAATACCTCGTAGCCATCAATGTCAGGTAACATTAAGTCTAGAATAATAATATCATAATCGTAGAGCTTGCCTACTTCCAAGCCCTCTTCGCCAAGCCTTGCAATGTCACATACAATCCCTTCAGATGCTAAGGCAAGTTCAATGGAGCGAGCTGTGGTTGCATCATCTTCTACTAATAATACTCGCATAAGTCTCTCTTTTCGCAAATGTTAAAAATAAGGAGGTATATAAAACCCTATATATTCCCTAATGTCTCTCTTTATTAACGCCTCTATACTTGGCATGCAACAGTGAGTTGTGCAAGTTATTTTTGATAAAAATCCGACGATTTATTGTTTTTTTGATTCCTATCACTACTTGTGCTATCAATATAAATGTAATTATACTACATTTTGTATTTATTTGGAAAAATAGTAGCATGTTAAAGACCTTAGACCAGTTAAAGCATTCCGTTGAAGAGCTGCCAACAGTAAAACATATGGGCAAAGTACTCTCGTTAAGAGGGTTGTTGATTGAATGTTCGGGCTTGGAATCTTGGGTGAGTATAGGCTCTCGCTGTAAAATTTATAAACGTTCGGGTGAAACTATCCACGCAGAAGTGGTGGGCTTCAAGCAGGGTGTAACGCTGTTGATGCCATTTAATGAAATTGAAGGCATCGGCATCGGTTGTGAAGTGGAGATGGATGAGGATGCAAATGTCATTTCTCCTCATGAAAGTTGGCTTGGAAGGGTTGTAAATGCTCTTGGTAAGCCAGTGGATAATAAAGGCATGCTTTTAAAAGGTGATAAACCTTACCATGTAAAAAGCTTGCCACCTCCAGCGCATGAAAGGCGCCGCGTCAATAAAGTGATTGATCTTGGGGTGAAGGCAATCAACAACTTTGTGACATGTTGCAAAGGTCAGCGTATGGGGGTCTTTTCTGGGTCTGGAGTCGGTAAATCTGTGCTGGTGTCGATGTTGACTAAATATGCTGAATCCGACGTGAAGGTGATTGGGCTGATTGGTGAACGTGGCAGAGAAGTGCAAGAATTTTTGCATGAATATCTGGGTGAAGAAGGTTTAAGAAATGCGATTGTAGTGGTGGCGACAGGTGACGAATCGGCACTCATGCGTAGACAGGCTGCTTGGCTTACATTAACCATTGCAGAATATTTTCGAGATCAAGGTAAGGATGTTTTGTGTCTAATGGATAGTATTACGCGTTTTGCGATGGCACAACGTGAGATAGGCTTATCTATTGGAGAGCCTCCTACCACTAAAGGATATCCGCCCACTGTTTTTGCAGAACTTCCAAAGCTACTTGAGCGTGCAGGGCCTGGAAAAGGTGAGCAAGGCGATATTACAGGCCTCTTTAGTGTATTGATTGAAGGTGATGATCATAATGAACCTATCTCTGATGCGGTGCGTGGTATTTTAGATGGGCATATTGTGCTTAGCCGAACCATCGCAGAAAGAGGAAGATTTCCTGCAGTGGATATCGTAAAGAGTGTGTCTCGTACTATGCCAGGGTGTCATGATGAAACAAATCAACAATTAATTAAGCGTGCGAGACGGCTTTTATCGCGTTACAACGATATGGAAGAGCTGATTCGTATTGGTGCATATAAAAAAGGTGCGGACTCCGAACTGGATGAAGCGATTCATTACGCTCAAGCGCTCGAAAATTTCTTGCATCAACCTGCTAATGAAAAAAGCAATATTGATGATGGTTTTAATCAGTTAAACGCTATTTTGAATGGCTAATTAATAGATATTAAGCATATATGGCCAAAGAAACATTAATACGATTATTGCGCTATCAGATAGAGGATAAGCAGAAAGACAAGATGCTTGTGCTCAAGCAACTTGATCAAACGGATGATGTGATTTTGCAGTTAGAAAAAGAAATATTAAATGAAAAGCAGCAAGTGATTGAACAAGGACAAAATTATAGCAACTTTTTGCCTTATTTTAATCAGATGAATCATCGTATGAAACTATTGAGCGATAGTAAGCAAAGCTTGATAAATCTGCGAGATACATTAGAAGAAGAAGTGTCGCAGCTTTTTGGTGAAACTAAGAAGTATGAAATATTACTTGCAGAATCACAAAAACAAGCACAAAAAAGAGAATTGGAGAACGAGCAAAAAGAACAGGACGAAAGAGCCTCTCACCAATTTATTAAACAACAAGAAAATGTTGAATCACTTTAAGCCATTTATTATCAGTTGCTTTGCCCTACTCATGCTTAGTGCATGTGCCATTCACCAGAACCCATATTACAACCCAGAACTTGCGCACCATACACCCACAGGCTTCATAAACCCTTATGTAGCGCAAACACCCACTGAATTAGAGCTTTTGGGCTGGGCATTGCGTATTGGTCAACCTTTCAGAAATAAATTAAGAAAGCCATTTGTTCCGCCACAGGTTGACGCAAATATGCAGCGAATTATGTCGCCCAATAAAAATAAAATTCAAGTGACGTGGATTGGTCATGCAACATTTTTGATTCAGTATAAAGGCAAAAATATCTTAACTGATCCTGTGTTTTCAGAACGCACTTCGCCTGTGCCGTTTATGGGGCCTAAACGTTATGCGCCACCTGCGTTATCCATCGATGAGTTGCCGCCGATTGATGCGGTTATTATTAGTCATGTTCATTACGATCATCTCGATAAAGCGTCCTTAAAAAAATTAGGTGGAAATACACATTACTATGTTCCACTTGGAGTG
>CAYGTX010000043.1:3969-11173 GCA_964352935.1 uncultured Rickettsiales bacterium
TAATGAAAAATGGCGTGCTGTCTAGTTCGGTAACAGAATTGGATTGGTGGCAATCGGAAGAAAGGGAGGCGGTGAATTTTACCTTAGTTCCTGCGCGGCATTTTGCCAATCGTAGCTTGCTAGATTTGAATGAAACATTATGGGGTGGCTGGATGATAGAACTTTTTGGAAAAAAACTCTATTTTGCGGGTGACACGGGTTACTCCCCGTTGTTTAGGGAAATTGGTCGGCGCTATGGCCCCGTTGACCTTAGTTTTATTCCCATTGGTGCTTATGAGCCTTACATGCCAACACGTACTGTCCATATTGTGCCACGTCAGTCGGTGCAAATCCATCGTGATGTGATGTCGAAACAATCTATCGCCATGCATTGGGGGACGTTTAAGTTGACGGGTGAACCGATGGATGAACCACCAATATTACTTAAAAGAGCATTGGCAAGAAGAGGTAGTCATCATTTCGATGTGATGAAAATTGGAGAGACGCGCTATTACTGATATCGCTAACGTTTAAATTCCAAATCATCCAAGAATATAGCTATTTACAAGATGTTTCTTTTTTTGCCTTGCGGTCGCTTTCTTTCTTGATTCTTTATGCTCTGTTGCCTCTAGTTTAGTTTCTTTCCATGTGTTGTTTAGCACCACCTCTTACACCGTCTTTGCGATTGGCTGAGGCGTTGCTTACACGATTCTTAGTGGCGTTTGGTGCGCTGACGCCTTGTCCTGCGCGGTAACGATTTTTATTTTGTTGAGTGTTGGCTCCCTGTTGTCTTGTATGAACATTTTCGTGAGCAATAAGGCGTTTGTTATCTACATCTGAATTTGCTTTAAACCCGCCAAACTTATGCTTTTGTGTGTTAGCAGGCTCTTGATTGCTTTGTCGCATATCTTGGCGTTCATCTCTGCGATTCATACGCATGTCTTTGCGTTGCTCGTGCATCTTTGCTTTGTTCGCTTTGTGATCTTCTACTTTGTCACTATGCATTGCTTTTCTGTCATCGCGCTGCATTTGATTTTTTTCTCTAAAATCCTGACGCTTATCTTTCATGTCGCTGCGATTGGATTGTGCACGTTCTTTCATTGCTTCTCGTCGTTGTTGAAAGCTGTTCTTATGTTCTTCTCTGAAGTCTTTTCTTTCTTGGTGGAGTGAATTTTTGCGAGCTTGAAAGGCATCCTGCATCTGTTGGCGTTTTTGCATAAAAGCATCACGGTTTTCTTGCTTTGTCTCTATCCTCTCATCACGTTTGGTGAGTTGCTCATCTATCTGTTCTTGCTTGGCCTCCATCTCACGCATTTTATCTTCATGGCGTTGTTCCATCTCGCCCATTTTTTGTTCATGCCTTTCTTGCATTTGTTGAAGGTGAATTTTTGCTTCTTCTTCACTCATACCTTCTTGATAGGCTTCTGCTGAAACAGGAATGTTTTTTACATGATCAAACGTCGTTTCTTGTGCATGCACAAGCGATGCGGTGCTTAAAAAGCTACATGTTACTAACAATAAAGATTTTTGTGTTAAACTGATTTTAATATGCATCTTTTTATCCTCTATTTTTAGGTGATAAATTATCACTTAAATACAACGTTCCTGAAATTATCTTACACCTTAATGGTTAACAGAAGGTTAATAGTTGAATTACACCCCTAAAAACCATAAAACTACTTGACGCTTGATGCAGCTAAGTACTAGGCTCTCGCAAGTAAATTTATAATATGATTGATTTAAGCTTTTAAGGAGAAAACATGGCTAAAAATGATGTAGTAATTGTTGATGCAAAACGGACTGCAATTGGGAATTTCTTAGGTGGGTTTTCATCAGTTCCAGCGCATGAGCTTGGCGCACATGTTTTAAGTGCTCTTTTAAAAGACAACAAGCTGGCTGCTGGTGATGTGTCAGAAGTTATTCTTGGTCAGGTGTTAACGGCTGGTTTAGGACAAAACCCTGCACGTCAGGCTTCTATCAAGGCGGGAATTGATAAGTCTGTTCCAGCTTGGGGAATCAACCAAGTGTGTGGTTCAGGGCTTAGAACAGTGGCACTAGCAACGCAAGCCATCAAAACGGGCGATAGCAAAATTGTACTTGCCGGTGGTCAGGAAAATATGAGCATGGCGCCGCATACTAGTTATATTCGCACTGGGCAGAAGATGGGGCATGCCACTTTGAAAGACACAATGATTCATGATGGATTGTGGGATATCTTCAATGATTATCACATGGGAACAACCGCAGAAAATATTGCTCAGAAATATAATATTTCTAGAGAAGAGCAAGATGCGTTTGCCGCACATTCACAACAAAAAGCAGAAGCAGCTATGAAAAACGGTGCTTTTGACGATGAGATATTGCCTTATACTATCAGCACACGCAAAGGTGACGTTGTGGTGGATAAGGATGAGTTTCCTCGTGCAGGCGTCACTGCAGAGGCACTTGGAAAGCTTCGCCCTGCATTTAGCAAAGATGGTACGGTGACCGCTGGCAATGCTTCTGGCATTAATGATGGCGCAGCTGCATTGTTATTAATGAGTGCAGAAGAGTCAGAGAAAAGAGGCTTAAAGCCTTTAGCCTATGTAAGAAGTTTTGGTCAAGCAGGTGTTTCTCCTGAAATTATGGGAACAGGTCCAATTCAAGCGGTTAAAAATGCGCTTGATAAAGCTGGTTGGGATATTAAAGACCTCGAACTAATTGAATCAAATGAAGCATTTGCAGCGCAAGCTATCTCGGTGAACAAAGAGCTGGGCTGGAACCAAGATATTATCAATGTGAATGGTGGTGCTATTGCGCTTGGTCACCCTATTGGTGCATCGGGTGCGCGTATTCTAACAACACTTCTTCATTCCATGCAAAAGCGCGATGCTAAAAAAGCCCTTGCAACTTTATGTGTTGGTGGTGGCATGGGTGTTGCACTTTGCGTTGAAAAAGCATAAAACTAATACTTAAACATCATAAGGAGATAATGATGAGCAGACTTGCGGTCGTAACTGGCGGAACAAGAGGAATTGGAGCGGCTATTTGTGTCGCATTAAAAGAAGCGGGCTATGATGTTGCTGCAACCTATGCGGGCAATGATGCAGCTGCAAAAACATTTACCGATGCAACTGGCATCAAAGCCTATAAGTGGAATGTATCCGATGCACAAGCGTGCCAAAAAGGTATTGATCTTATCGCGCTAGAAGCTGGAAAACATGTAGAAGTGTTGATTAACAATGCAGGCATCACGCGTGATGCGATGTTACACCGTATGAAAGTGGATCAATGGGACGATGTGATTAACACTAACCTTAACTCTGCTTTTTATATGACAAAAGCAGTGATTGAAAAAATGCGTGATAACAAATTCGGAAGAATTGTGAATATCAGCTCAATCAATGCGCAAGCGGGTCAAATGGGGCAAACCAACTATTCAGCTGCTAAAGCTGGCTTGATGGGTTTTACTAAGGCTTTAGCACGCGAAGGTGCATCTAAAAACATTACCGCAAATGTGGTGGCTCCTGGCTATATCAAAACCGATATGACCGATGCAGTACCTGCAAAAGTGATGGATCAAATTATCGAACAAATTCCTGTAAAACGTTTGGGTGAAGCAAGTGAGATTGCTCGTGCTGTGTTGTTCTTGGTAGCGGATGAAGCAGGCTTTATCACTGGCGAGACAGTGGCTGTCAATGGTGGCCACAACATGGAATAGTATTATTTGGTGAGCAGGGGTTGCTTGCAGCTTTGTTCAAAATAGTATAGGCATAGCTTAAACTATGCACGCAACCTCTGCACCATTTAAGAAAGCTTTATTGTGATTGATCAACTTCCTCCCATGCGGGACATTGTAAAAAACTATGACTTACAGGCGAAAAAATCGCTTGGTCAGAATTTTCTATTTGATTTAAATCTGACAAGTAAGATTGTTCGTTTTGCTGGCGATATTAGCAAAGGAACCGTGATTGAAATTGGCCCAGGGCCTGGTGCGCTTACCCGTGCGATTGTGGCCTCTAAAGCAACGGATATTATTGCGATTGACCCAGATCAACGATGTCTACATGCGCTTGAAGATTACCTTATCCCTAAATCTGAAAATAAATTAACATTGATAGAAGGTGATGCACTCAAACTTAACGTGCATGAGCTAGGCACTGCTCCGCGTAAAATTATCGCTAACTTGCCTTACAACATCGCGACGCCATTGTTGTTTTTATGGCTTGAACATCTAGAGGACTTTGCGGGATTTACATTGATGTTCCAAAAAGAAGTAGTCGATCGTATTGTGGCGGCACCCAAAAGCAAGTTATATGGTA
This sequence comes from uncultured Rickettsiales bacterium, assembly GCA_964352935.1. GTDB lineage: Bacteria > Pseudomonadota > Alphaproteobacteria > Rickettsiales > CAYGPX01 > CAYGPX01. The sequence continues at coordinate 8,250 of CAYGTX010000043.1, forward strand.
GGCTCGCAGTGATGACACAAAGTGTTTGTCATGCAGAAAAATGTTTTGATATTCCTCCATCGGCATTTTATCCACCACCTAAAGTCACATCATCAGTGGTGTCGATAATTCCACGTGAAAAAACATTACTGCGAAGCAGTTATAAGACGTTAGAAAATGTGACCAGAGCAGCATTTGGACAACGCAGAAAAGTGCTTCGTTCCAGCTTGAAATCGGTAGTGCCTAATCCACCTGCATTACTTGCAACACTAGGGATTTCTGAAACGGCGCGCGCAGAAGAACTCACAGTAGAGCAGTTTTGTGCAATCGCAGAACAACTTGAGCGTGAAAAGTAGAGGCTTTTACTTGCCTTTTATGTGCATTTATCATAGCTTCCTTGTGTTATTAAAGAACTAGGATACATGATGAAGATACGATCTCTTTCAGATAAAGAACGCATAGCATGGCTGAGATTATCACGTAGTGAAAACGTGGGGCCAGTTAGTTTTTTCCAGTTAATATCACTTTATGGAAGTGCTGAAAAAGCGCTGGAAGTAGCGCCTAGTCTTTCTGCCAAAGGTGGGCGTAAAAAGCCAATTCAACTCTGTAGCCTTGCAGTTGCTGAAAAAGAGCTAAGCCAAGTGATAAAGCTTGGAGGAAAAATTATTGCAGCATGCGAGCCTGAATATCCTGCATTGCTTCGTGAAACAAAAGGTTTTCCGCCACTTATTACGGTGCTTGGAAATGTTGAATTGTTGAATCAACGCGCCATTGCTATTGTGGGTGCGCGTAATGCCTCTGCAAATGGATGTCGCTTTGCGCAGCATATTGCATCAGAGCTTGGTAAACGAAAGTGGGTGGTTGCTTCGGGTTTGGCACGTGGTATTGATACCGCAGCACATAAAGGTTCGTTGCAAGCAGGCACAATAGCGGTGATTGCGGGTGGTGTTGATAAATTATACCCACCAGAAAACGCTGATCTTTTTAAAGCTATCACAGAACAAGGCGCAGTGGTGGCTGAAATGCCTTTGGGCTCTGTACCACGCAGTCAGCATTTTCCCCGAAGAAATCGTATTATTTCTGGTGTATCTCAAGGCACGTTGGTGGTGGAGGCAAGCAAAGGATCTGGCTCTCTCATTACGGCGCGAATGGCGCTAGAGCAAAACAGAGAAGTATTTGCAGTGCCCGGCTCACCGATGGATCCGCGCTGCAATGGCACCAATAGTCTTATTAAACAAGGGGCGCATTTGGTGGAATCTGCACAAGATATTATTGATGCGCTTGCCAAGCCGTTTGAAGTAGCACCGAATGGCCACGGGCTGTTTGATTTTCAATCGGATGAATTTGCTGAAGCAGCTGCGCCCTATCATGCTACAGAAACAGAAGCAGATAAAGCGCGTCCATATATTATAGAAAAATTAAGCAGTACTCCTGTTGAAGTGGATGAAATTATCAATCAGACTGAATATGCTGCATCAGTAGTACAAACTGTGCTATTAGAGTTGGAGTTAGCAGGTAAGTTAGAGCGCCATGCTGGCAATCGAGTGGCATTACTGTTTGATGAAAGTGACTTTCAAAGTGAAAACAGCCAAGAAATTGCCTTCTAAATATTAAAAAAGCATTATGTTTTGCTTGTAGGGGTTGTTTTTATCTCTATTCTCAACTAACTACTATGCGTTCATAACGTAAAGGGAATGTGCATATGCATTTGGTGATTGTAGAGTCTCCTTCTAAGGCTAAGACCATTAATAAATATTTGGGTAAGGACTATTATGTTCTGGCATCCTTTGGTCATATCCGCGATTTACCATCGAAGGATGGATCGGTTGAGCCTGATGAAGATTTTGCTATGCATTATCAAATTTCAACGAGTTCCACAAAACATGTGAAAGCCATCGCAGATGCTGCTAAGAATGCTGAAAGCATTTATCTGGCGACTGACCCTGACCGCGAAGGAGAGGCTATTTCGTGGCATGTGGTGGAAGTATTGCGTCAAAAAAAATTACTGAAAAAAGATACGAAAGTTTTCCGCATTGCCTTTAATGAAATTACCAAAAAAGCAGTGCAGCATGCGGTAGATAATCCACGCGATTTAGATATGAATCTCATCAACGCGCAACAAGCAAGACGTGCGCTCGATTATTTGGTAGGCTTTACCCTATCGCCTGTATTGTGGCGTAAGTTGCCGGGAAGTCGTTCGGCTGGTCGTGTGCAATCAGTCGCACTGCGTCTTATTTGCGAACGTGAAGGTGAGATTGAACAGTTTGACCCAAGAGAGTTTTGGGACATCAAGCTGGATATGCTCACAGAGCGCGATGAGAAATTCGTTGCCCGCTTAACCCATGTGGAAGGCAATAAATTAGGTCAGTTTGATTTGCCAGATGAAGCATCAGCCAAAAAGGTTGCGGATCAGCTAGAGGGTAAATCTTACCATATCACGAATATTGAAACCAAGCAGGCAAGGCGTAACCCGCAGCCTCCATTTACCACTTCCTCGATGCAACAAGAAGCAGCGCGTAAACTTGGATTTGGTGCAAAACGCACCATGATGGTGGCACAAAAGCTATATGAAGGATTTGATATTGGTGGCGAAACAGTGGGTTTAATCACCTATATGCGTACCGATGGTGTTACCGTATCGCAAGATGCGATTGCAGCTACACGCACAATGATTGAAAAACGTTATGGTGGAAATTACTTGCCATCAAAACAACGTTTTTATGCGACCAAAGCAAAAAATGCACAAGAAGCGCACGAAGCGATTCGCCCTACCGATGTGAGAAGACATCCTGATGACATGAAGCAATATTTGGATAAAGACCAATATGCGCTTTATTCACTAGTATGGAAGCGAATGGTGGCAAGCCAGATGGAATCTGCCGTACTTGACGAAACCGCAGCGACGATTGAAAGCAAAGATAAATATGCGACGTTGCGTGCCAATG
>CAYGTX010000044.1:0-8221 GCA_964352935.1 uncultured Rickettsiales bacterium
GTACACGCACGATTTTGCTAGCACTTATCCTTGCTGGTGCTACCTACGGCATTTGGCAATATGTGGATAAAAATGCTCCCGAATTATTACCACAAAGCTTCGGCTTCAGCTCTGAAACCATAGAAGAAGCACCAACAGGATTTAACATTGATGGCACTCAGAAGTTAGTGGTGTTTGCCAATAAAGAAACTGTCTTAAAATCTTACTATCCTGCCACCGAAACACGGATGCAACGCCTCTTAAGCGTTGGCGAGGCTTACTTCATCCCTGAAAATACCGAAGTTGTCATCACTGCAGATGAGCTAGATGCTGTTGAAGTATTTGCAGGCCCTGATGGCAGTGAGTTTCTTGGAAGCCTAAAAGATCTTATCGACCAACAACAATAGTCATGCTTTAAGCGCCATTGCACTAAAGATGACTGATTCATTGCAGTTGTTTTAGTGCATAGATAGCGCTACCTCATATTATATGAGACGCACCCCTAAGCACCGATAACACAGATTAAGCTTTGACTATTTTGTCGTCTTTCCATACGATATGGCATGAAAGACGCTTTGCTTCTGCTTTCACATCTTTTGCTTTTTGCGTAGCATAAATGGTGACATATTCATCACTTCTAAGCTTTGCTGCTACCTCTTCTGATGTTCCAAGTGGCAAGAAGATGCGCTCTTTAGATGGATCATCTGGCAAAAGCGACGTCAGCATATTCACATAAAGCGAACAGCCTACTGCTTCCAGTGTTTCTTTGGGATCACCTGTAAGAATTTGATAGCGTCCACCGCGACCAATTTCACCTTTAGCATCTCGCGCAAACAACGCAAATGCAACACCACTATGATAACCACCCTGACGTGCCTCAAGCGGGTCAATCGTCACATGCAGTGATGGGAAATGTTCTTTCACCAGCGTGACAAGCTCTTTAAGCTGCTTGGCAAGTGGCTTAGCATCTTTTGGTAGTGTGATTGCCAAAAACTCTTTAAGTGTGAGTGAAGGCGCACATAGCGCAAGCAACAATGCGGTTTGTTTTCCAGCCAGTGCTTGAATGATTTTTGGATCTTTACGCGCAATGGCCTCTTCTAGCTCTTTTTGCATTTGAGCATTCAATTCCATTTCTGCCAAAATTACGCCTTTTAGCTTAGGTAAGCTAAAATCAATCGCAATATGTTGAATGCCTAAATCTACCAATGCATTCACGGCGACTCGAATCACCTCAATATCGGCGATTAAATCATCCGCACCAATCAACTCTATGCCGGCTTGAGTCAGTTGACGCTCGTGATTGAGTGAATTACCACCCACTCGCAGCACATCACCCGCATAGCTCAACCTAAATGGTAACTCGCTATGACCAATACGCGAGGTCGCAATACGTGCTATTTGCGTGGTAATATCTGAACGAATCGCTAGCATTTGCTGCGATTCAGGATCCATCAAACGGAAGGTATCTTGAGAAAGTGATGTTGCCGCGCCAGACAACATGCCTTCTTCAAACTCCACAAGCGGAGGAGACACATAACGATAGCCAAAACTTTCAAATGACTTTACCAAATTGCTGCTAGCATTGCGGTGCGTCGAGGCTTCTGGCGCAAGATGATCATAAATACCCGCAGGCAATAAGGTAGGTTTTGGCATAATATTTCTTCGTTTATGTGCAAAAAATCGTGCATATCATAACGAATGCATCACTTTAAGCAAATATGTATTTTATATTTATATACTGTCGTTTATGACGCTTGCATGCTATAAAGAACCAAGCAAACATTTTAAATACATATTCTATGGTTTCAAGCCACATCACCGCCAGTAGTTTACTTGCTAAACGCGAGACAAAAATCATCATCATTGGATTGTTGATTTTGGTGCTGTGGGTGCTTTCAGGTGTTATTTTTGATAGTTCCGATAGTGCTAATACACAAGACGACCAAACCGTTTATGTGCCTGAAGTTAAAATCACCCCATCCATTGCGGAAGCATTTGTGCGTGAACTTACGCTTAGCGCTATCACTGAAAGCCCACGACTGGTAGAAATCACCACCCAGACTTCTGGCATTATTGATAAAATTATCGCTAAAGAAGGTGCCGCTATTTTTGCGGGTGAAACCATTGCCACACTTCATGCTGATAGCCGTGAAGAACGCATTAGTGCATCCAGTGCGGAAGTAGAACAGCGCAAATTAGAATATAACGCCGCAAAAAAACTCGCAAAATCAGGCTATAAAGCCAAAACAGCACTTGCTGAGGCATATTATCGCTTAAAACAGGCAGAAGCCAACCTGAAAGAAGCGCAGCTAGAAGCAGGCTATAGCGTCATACAAAGCCCATTTACAGGCTTTCTCAATCGTATTTATTTGAATGAAGGCGACAAAGTAAAATCGCTTGAAACTGCCGTAGCACAGGTGATGGATTTACAGCCTATGCTCGCCGTGGGCTATGTGCCTGAAAAATGGCGTCGTCAAATCACTGAGGGGTCATCTGCCTCGGTCAAACTCAATAATGACGAGCTGGTTTATGGCGTGGTTGAATATGTCAGCCACAAATCGGAAGAGGCAACGCGCACTTTTCGTGTTGAGATTGCCATCGATAACAAAAATGGGCTGATTCCCGCTGGCATGACCGCTGAAATTTACATTCCTGTTGGCAATATTAAAGCGCATTTAATCCCCTCTTCGGCGCTTTCACTTTCAGATGATGGGCGGATTCAAATTAAATATGTTGATGATGCCAATATAGTGCAGTCCAACTTTGTTGAAATTGCAGGCGAAGATGCCAAAGGTTTATGGATTACAGGTCTGCCTGAGCATATCAACTTGATTACATTTGGTCAGGCATTTGTGCAAGCAGGTGATAAAGTTAACACGGATTCTAAGGAGTAGCTCTGGATGAATTCGTTTATTGAAGCCTGTATTTCGCATTACCGCGCTGTGCTGATGGTGCTGGTATTGGTGCTGATTACTGGCGCAAGTGCCTATTTTGCCATTCCCAAAGAACAAGAACCCGACATTAAAATCCCTATCATGTATGTCTCGATGGTGCATGAAGGCATTTCACCCGAAGATGCAGAGCGTCTACTCATCCGCCCGATGGAAGAAGAGTTGCGCTCCATTGAAGGCGTGAAAGAAATGACAGCCATCGCTAGCGAAGGCCGAGCATCCGTTACACTTGAATTCACCGCGGGTTTTGATAATGAAAAAGCCCTCGATAATGTACGTGAGAAAGTAGATTTAGTACGCCCAGAACTGCCCGCCGACACCGATGAACCCGTGGTGAACGAGGTGAATCTTAGCCTCTTTCCTGTACTTAATGTTATTTTGAAAGCCAATATTCCTGAGCGAAGCATGCTAACGCTAGCACGCAGTTTGCGCGATAAAATTGAATCCCTCCCAAATGTGTTGAGCGTTGATATTGCAGGTGACCGCGAGGAAGTGGTGGATATTCTTATCGAACCTAGCAAGGTGGAAGGTTATGGACTGACCGCCAATTTAGCAGGGCAAGTAGCAGCAGGCTTCAACCAATTGGTTGCAGCAGGTGTGCTGGATAGCGATCATGGGCGCTATTCCATTAAAGTGCCGGGTTTGCTTGAAAATGTGGACGATATTATGTCACTCCCACTCAAGGCAGCCAATGGCGCAGTGGTGCAACTGCGCGATATTGCCTCTATTCGCAAAACCTTTAAAGACCAAACAGGCTATGCGCGTGTAAATGGTGAATCCGCTTTAGTGCTTGAAGTCACCAAACGTACAGGCACCAACATCATTGAAACGGTGGAGCAAGTTAAAAACCTCATCGCTGAAGAACGCGACTATTGGCCAAAAAACGTGCAAGTGCTTTATGCGCAGGATAAATCTAACGCCATTTTAGACATGCTGGCAGATTTGCAAAATAACATCTTGCTTGCCGTATTGCTAGTGATGGCACTCATCATGCTGGCAGTAGGGGTAAGAAGCTCGCTGCTGGTGAGCATCGCCATCCCGGGTGCATTCCTGATGGGGGTGATGTTCCTCTATCTGATGGGGCTAACGATGAATATTGTGGTGCTGTTTAGCCTGATTCTATCGGTAGGGATGTTGGTGGACTCCGCCATTGTGGTATGCGAAATGGCAGACCGCCTGATTATTGAAGGCAAATCGCACAAACGTGCTTATGCCGAAGCCGCCAAATATATGCAATGGCCGATTATTACCTCTACCATCACTACGTTGATTGTGTTTTTGCCACTGCTTTTCTGGCCGGGGATTGTGGGTGAATTTATGCGCTATATGCCTATCACATTGATTGCCACCCTCACAGCCTCAATGTTAATGGCGATTATTTTCATCCCCAGCATGGGCTCGTTATTTGGAAAAAGCATCAAAGAGGGTGAAGTGGTGCCCGAATCTATCAAAATTGCTGAATCTGGTAATCTGGAAGATTTAAGAGGCTTCCCACGCCTTTATTATAAAGGGCTTTCATGGGTGCTAGACCATGCCAAACGCTTCACCATCATCATCGGCATGACCTTATGCGGTGTGTATGTGTTTTATGGGTTTTTTGGCACAGGGGTTGAGTTCTTCCCTGATGTGGAGCCAGAATTTGCACGTGTTCAGGTAAAATCCCGCGGGAATCTTTCCGTGCAAGAAAAAGACATGCTGGTCAAACAAGTGGAAACCCGCATTATGAATAAGCTAGGCGATGAAGTGCGTATTTTCTATGCACGCTCTGGCGCTGTTCCCAGCAGTATGCAGCAAAATACGGCTGAAGATGCGGTGGGCATCATCACGCTGGAATTTACCAAATGGAACACACGCCGAAAAGCTTCCGAGATTATGGAAGAAGTGCTCGCCATCACCAATGACATCCCCGGTATTTTGGTGGATGCATCGGGTGAGAAATCAGGCCCTAAATCGGCCAAGCCCATTGAATTGCAATTTGGCTCTCGCTATCCAGAACTGTTAGAGCCAACAATCAAAAAAGTGCTACAAGCCATGCAAGAAATTGGTGGTTTTAGAAATATTGAAGACACGCGCCCCATCCCCGCCATTGAATGGAACATGGCGATTGACCGCGATGAAGCCGCGCGTTTTGGTGCCGATGTGCCCTCGCTTGGCACATTCATTAAAATGATTACGAACGGCATGCGCCTTTCCACCTATCGCCCTGATGATAGCGATGAAGAGGTGGATTTGATGCTGCGCTTCCCCGAACCTTACCGCAATATTGAGATGCTAGACCGCCTCAAAGTGATGACCGCAAGTGGCGCTGTGCCGATGGAAAACTTCGTTACACGGCAAGCGCGCCCACAAGTTAGCACCATCCGCAGGGCAGATAGTATGCGCGTTATCTCAATCAAAAGCGATGTAGCACCCGATGTACTGGCCGATGTACAAGTGCAGAAACTGCGTGAATGGTTTAAAACCAATGGCGGCATCGACCCACGCGTCAACGTCACCTTTAAAGGCGACGACGAGGAGCAAAAACAAGCAGGCGCGTTCTTAAGCAACGCCTTTATTCTCGCTATTGCTGGCATGGCGCTGGTGCTGGTGATTCAGTTTAACAGCTTTTATGCGATGGGTATTATCCTTAGTGCAGTGTTTCTTTCGACGGTGGGCGTGCTGCTAGGGCTGCTGGTTACTGGGCAACCTTTTGGCATTGTGATGTGTGGCGTAGGCATCATCTCGCTTGCAGGGATTGTGGTAAATAATAACATCATCTTCATCGACACTTACGATAAGCTCCGCATCGAAGGCAAAGAGCCAAAAGATGCCCTGCTGCGCACGGGCTTGCAACGTTTGCGCCCTATTTTACTCACATCGGTGACGACTGTTTTAGGGCTAATGCCGATGGTAACAGGGTTAAATATCGATTTTATAGACCGCAACATCACCCTTGGTGCGCCTTCTAGCCAGTGGTGGAAGCAGCTTTCCGTCACCATTGCAGGCGGGCTATCTTTTGCCACCATTCTGACGCTTTTCTTCACACCGGGCTTGCTAATGCTAGGTGCAAAACATCGTGAAAAACGCCAGAAAAGTTAAAGTATTCATTCCTAACTCCCATACAGACCTGCACAACCTCCGTAAGCCTATGCGTGGTTAGTAAACCACGCGAGCCATCAGCTGGCGAAGCCACATCTCAATACAAATTTAGCAAAATTTGCAGGAGATAATGCGTAAATTAAGCATTTGTTAAGTTTTTAAGGTTATAATAAATAAGGTAAGAAGCGCACAGGCGTGCAGAGAAGGAAGATTGAATGGTACTTCAAACAGTAACACCAATTGATACGACAGGCATAGACCCAGAAACCTTAGCTAAAGCTAGGAAGCTTGCACCTAAGGTTGGTTCTGCTGAGAAAAAACAAAACACACCCGGTCAAGAAACACAAAAACCCAGCCAACAATCAGGCCAAACCCAAAGCATTAAAGAACAGTTCAATAAAATCCCGATTATTGGACCAATGCTCTATAAATTACTTCACAGCATCCTTAAACTTTTCGGCATTGATCTAGAAAAAATAGGTCAAGGTGGCGGCATGTCGTTGCAAGATGCCATTGCTCAAGCACCTGACTGGGCAAAGAACGGACTAAAAGATGTTTTGAAAGGTGTAGAATATATACAGCAAAACCCGCTAAAGTTTCGCGAAGGTCTACGCATGATGAGCGGTGGCGTCAAAGAACTAAAAACTTCCGCAAAAAAAAATGGAGCTTCTAAAGATACTATTAATGCATTAGGAAAAATGGAAGGAGCAATGGATAGGCTTGCTAAAGCAGGGCCATTCAGTGCTATTTCAGCCCTTAAAGGCGTTGCATCGGCAGCAAAAGACTTGCAACAAGCGTTTAAAGACGACCCCACACTCCAACAAGATACTTCAAGAGGCATAGGTCTAAACCTCAATAAAACAGCGGTTGGAGACTTTGGAGAACAAAACTTTGATGCAATAGGAAAAGAAATAGATGCCATCACTAGCTCAGCTGATGAACGACGCACCTTTAGTGAAAAAGCACATGAAGAAGGCGAACAAGGCGAAATAGATAAGCAAAGTAAAAAAGATTTGAAAGCGGGATTAAATGCTCTGAATGCAGCCGAGAAAGGTACCGATGAAGTGGGAGTAGCTCAAGATAAGATTGGTGAAGCATTAGGTAACCTTGCAAGAAGCTTTGGAGATGAAGAAAAAGGACAGGATTTCTTGGAATCCGCAGTAGGAAAGCTTAGTGAATCTGCTAAGTCAGGAAAATCTATAGACTATACCTTCAAAGCAATCTCAGATAATTTTGATGACATGAAGAAAACCGAGACAGGAGCAGAACCCAAAAATCAAGAAACTCGAGACTTTAGTAAAGCCGTTAAAGACGCAGCCAAGGGCTTTAAAGGTAAAACAAGTGGAGCTGTAAACGAAGGCAACGACACTAAAACAGCAGATACTGGTGGCGGTACAGATAAAAGCGCTGGTGGCGGCTTCGCAAAAAGCTAGAAACTTTTTTAACCTTAATTCAACTCAAACACGGCATTAATCGTTTGGCGCACTTCAACCTCACCTGCTGGTGGCGCAACTGATTCCGCTTGATCCATCGCCATTGATTTCATCATCATATTACGTTGCAATGGCATGGGTGGATGATACGATGAACCACCCTCAGAAATCGAAACAACCTTACCAAGCTCAACCCCTGCTACTTTTGCAAGGGCTTTGGCTTTACTCTTTGCTTGAATAAGTGCCTTCACAAGCGCTTGTTGTTTCAGCGCTGCATCGTCTTTCATGCCATATTGCAGGCTTTCAATACGGTCAACACCGGCTTTCACCAGCTCATCACTAATCTCAGCAACGGCATCTAGCTTATCAATCTCAATCGTCACGCGATGCTGCGACTGATAATCTCTAAAAATACGCTTGCCATCTTTATAATCATATTGCGGCTGCACCGAACTTTGGTTGGTGTTGACGGCGGCAGTATCAATACCATATTTCTTAATCACTTTATAAAGCGAACGCAATTTATCATCGCTTTCCTCTTTAGCTTTAGCAGCGGTTTTGCCTGAGCCAAACAAGTTAATGGATAGATCAGCTTTATTGGGCGCAGATTGCGCGGTAGCCTCACCTTTTACTGAGATAAGGCGCATATCAGAATCACCCGCTTGCGCTGCAAAAGCACTCAACGAAAGCACGACCAATAAAGAAACTATTTTTAAAGAATAATTCGCCATAACATCCACCTTTTTTATGTGATAGTTTAGTTATAGTACACTAACAGAT
>CAYGTX010000044.1:8231-10406 GCA_964352935.1 uncultured Rickettsiales bacterium
ATTATAGCTTATATTATCCGACACCCCCACTAACTGATAAAAACACCACTATTCTTTACTAAAAATTAAGACTTCCCGCATATAATTTAACAAAATAGTTAAGAATGTAGATAGGTGATAGATTTAAAGTGCCACCACAACAAAGAAGAATAGCAGGGCAAGGATTATTCTCTCAGTTTTTAAACCTGATAACCTCTCCTTTCAGGCTTATGATAGGTGGTGTCACCAGCCTCTTTTCTTTATTTAAAAGCAAACCTAAATCTTCAGAATCCAAAGACACAGTTAGCAAAGAACAAGCTGAAAGCTCAGGTAAATCAGCTTTTGATGACTTAGAACCTGATATGCCTAAAGAAAAAAAAACGAATGATTTAGAAACAGGCCCACCTAAAGAAACTGAACCACCACCTCCCAAAGAAAAAGCTGCTCAAGGTGAAGAAGAAGACCAGATGGCTGCACTAAAGGCAGCGATGGAAGGAGCTGGTGCTGGTGAAGAAAAAACACCAACCCAAGGTTCACCCGGAAGCCCACCTCGAACCCCAGCCGTGCCTAAACCCACCAATGGGCTTGGCATGTAATAATTGAACTTATCAACTGAAAGTTAAGCCGCTTTCTTTCTAAAACAAGCACGCTTTGCAGCTTCCACAATATCGTCAATTTGCGGTAATGCTAATTTCTCAAGATTCGCTGCATATGGAAGTGGAATGTCTTTTCCTGCTACACGCTCCATTGGTGCGTCTAAATCATCAAACATTTCTTCCATCGCAAGCGCTGCAAGCTCAGAGCCAATACCCGCAAACGGCCAACCTTCTTCTACCGATACAAAATGGTTGGTTTTCTTAACGGAACGCACAATGGTTTCAGTATCAAGTGGACGCAATGTGCGAAGGTCAATCACCTCAGCATCTATGCCTTCTTTAGCAAGCTTTTCTGCTGCTTCTAAAGCAAATTTAACATGAAGTGAAAAGGCCGTAATAGTGACATCTTTTCCCTCACGAAGCACTGCTGCTTTGCCAATTGGTACAATATAATCCTCATCGTCTGGCACATCGTGCTTCAAGCCATAGGTCATTTCATTTTCAAGGAAAATCACTGGATTTGGATCGCGGATGGCCGCTTTTAAAAGCCCCTTACAATCCGCCGCTGAATAAGGTGCTACCACCTTTAAGCCCGGAACATGCGCATACCAACTTGCATAACATTGCGAGTGCTGCGCACCCACGCGCGATGCCGCACCATTAGGCCCACGGAAAACGATAGGACATTTCACCTGACCACCCGACATATAGTTGGTTTTGCCCGCTGAATTGATAATATGGTCAATCGCCTGCATACCAAAGTTCCATGTCATAAACTCAACCACGGGGCGTAAACCATTAAATGCCGCGCCCACTGCAAGCCCTGCAAATCCATGTTCGGTAATTGGAGTATCAATCACACGTTTACCACCAAATTCAGCAAGCAGCCCTTCAGTCACCTTATAAGCACCCTGATATTCTGCTACTTCTTCACCCATCACAAACACATTTTCATCACGGCGCATTTCTTCTGCCATGGCATCACGCAGCGCTACTCTTACGGTTTGTTCTGTCATCTTCTATCTCCAAATTATCTATATTTAGTGATTCCTTGAACCATTTACTAACGCTTCAAATGAATCTAAGCCCTTCGGGCACAATTTTTTTATATTCACTCCTGCTTAGGCTTACTAGCCTTCGCAATGAGCCTAAACCCTTCGGGCACAATCTTATATTTTTGCTCCTGCTGCGGCTTATCAGCCTTCGCATTGAGCCTAAGCCCTTCGGGCACTAAAGAAACGAATTTTCTTAAATTCGATTCTCCCAGCACATAGCACTTCTAGCTATACACATCCGTCCATAATTCTTCCGCATCTGGTTCTGGGCTTTCTTTACAGAACTCTACTACTTCTGACATATGATCGCGCAGCGACTTATCAATCTTTTTAAGTGCTTTCTCATCCGCGAGTTTCTGATCCATAATCAAGCGACCAAGTGTTTCAATCGGATCACGTGTTTCTTTAAATTCGCTCACTTCTTCTTTAGAGCGATATTTCGCCGGATCAGACATAGAGTGACCACGATAACGATAAGATTGCATAGGTAAAATGTACGGCCCTATGCCTGAACGCACAAAATCACCCACTACAAGCGCCGCGTA
>CAYGTX010000045.1:0-10386 GCA_964352935.1 uncultured Rickettsiales bacterium
TAATTGCTTTAAATATGCAACTAAGTCTGCTCTATCTTCTGGCTTTCTTAAACCAGCATAACCCATTTTATTACCTGGAGCATATTTGCGAGGATTTTCAATAAAAGCAAATAAGTGCTCTTCATCCCATTTTGCATCAATCGCTTTCAACGCGTCTGAATAGGCGTAATCACCAACAGATGCAATTTGACGATTAAACACGCCATATAGTTTTGGCCCAACTTTATTCGGCCCACCAGCATCAAAGCTATGGCATGCAACGCATTTTTTGTGTAGTTTCTCGCCATTTGCTGCATCAGCAGCGGCCATTAAAGCAGGAATATCAATGACAACTTCTTCTACTTCTTCACCTGCTACTGGTGCTTCCACCACTTCAATTTCAAAACCACGCTTTTCAGCTTCTTTTGGGTGGTAAAGTGCATCGGCAAACTTACCGCTTGCAAGTGCAATTAAACCTGCAACAAGGATAGCTGCGGCAATTTTATTAAGTTCTAGATCTTTCATGGGTAACACCTGTGACCAAGTTTTCTAACCTACTTCAGCAATATGTAAAACATTGCCCTTAACTACTGGGCAGTTATATAGCGCAAAAAGGGGGAAACAATCAATCACAAAATCAAGGATTTTTGATATAATCTACAATCCTTCATGCCCAGTTTGATTGTATTTTAATGAAGTTTGTTTATGATAAGCAAAAAATAACCATGAGATAAAACGCGCAATGCTGCATTGGATTACCCCCTCTCGTTTTGAGTCCATCAATCGTTTTTTACTACCCGCTAGCATTTTAGCGATGCTTGTAACCCTTGCTATTGGGCTTTACCAAGCCCTCATTCTATCGCCTGCTGATTATCAACAAGGCGAGACGGTACGTATTATGTACGTACATGTTCCTGCTGCGTGGATGGCGATGGCATGTTATGGCGCTATGGCACTTAGCGGGCTTTCTTTTTTAGTGTGGAAAAACCCTCTCTCTGAGCTGGCAGGCATTTCGCTGGCTTGGATTGGTGCTGCCTTTACCGCCATCTGCCTTATAACAGGCATGCTCTGGGGAAAGCCAATGTGGAGCGCATGGTGGGTGTGGGACGCCAGACTGACATCGGTCTTGATTCTGTTCTTTTTCTATCTTGGCTATATTGCTCTTTATCGCGCATTTGATGATGAAGTGCATGGCGCAAAAATGTCTGCCGTGCTTTCTCTCATTGGCGTTATTAACATTCCGATTGTGAAGTTCTCGGTAGATTGGTGGAATACATTGCACCAGCCAGCCAGCATCCTACGCTCTGGTGGCGTTGCCATTCATGGTGATATGCTATCACCGTTATTGTGGATGTTCGCTTTTTATATCAGCTTTGCCAGCGTTGTCACACTACTGCAGATAAAAACACGCTTATTTTCACGCAAAATAGAGCGCATAACACTAGCAAGTCGCTAGAAATCCATATTCTTTCAACAAAATAGAAATGATTTGAGGTAAGTAGGCTTGGGTTAAGCGCTTTGCTTAGATAAAATTATCTGCATATGTCTGAAGTTTGATGCTAGGCACTTTTGGTTCAATTACACGGTAATTCAACCCTTTGCGCTTGGCATATGCTTCCGCTTCTTTTTGAGAATCAAACTTTAAGCGAAGCTGCTGTGTAGTATCACTTGAGCCCGTCCATCCCATGATAGGGTCAATATAGCGTGCGTCTTCAGGTAAAATTTCTAACAACCACTTTTGGGTGTTGCGCTTGCCTGACTGCATCGCATTCTTGGTAGGACGATAAATTTTAGCTTCTCTCATAGTCGTTCTCTTAATTATTGTTTCCGTGAAATTTTCCTAAATTCCACATGAAACATCGCTTCGCTGGCTCATGACTGACTCGGACTCCTGTCCTCGTAGTTCTCTTTTTGTATTTGCTCCTTAAAAATTTCCTAAATTTTTAATTGAGCCTAACAGCTCTTGGCAGACTAAAGAAACGAATTTTTCTAAATCCGTTACCTAACTAGCCAGCACGTTTTGCAAGTAACGACTTAATCTCGCCAATTGCTTTTGCAGGATTTAAGCCTTTAGGGCAGGTTTTCGCACAATTCATAATGGTGTGACAACGATAAAGCTTGAATGGATCTTCCAATGCATCCAAACGCTCACCTGTACGCTCATCACGACTATCAATAATCCAACGATATGCGTGAAGAAGTACTGCAGGGCCTAAATATTGTTCACTATTCCACCAGTAGCTTGGGCAGCTGGTCGAACAACATGCGCATAAAATACACTCATAAAGACCATCTAATTTTTCACGGTCTTCTGGCGACTGTAAACGCTCCGAGCTTGCTGGCGCTGGCGAATCAGCCTGCAACCATGGCTCGATAGATTCATATTGTGCATAGAAATGTGTTAGATCAGGCACTAAATCTTTAATCACTGGCATGTGTGGTAGTGGGTATATATTCACCTCACCTTTCACTTCTGAAATTGGCTTGGTACATGCAAGTGTGTTTGTGCCATCGATGTTCATCGCACATGAGCCACAAATTCCTTCACGGCATGAACGACGGAAAGTAAGCGTGCTATCTTTCTCATCTTTTATTTTAATGATAGCATCCAATACCATTGGCCCACATTTATCCAAATCGAGTTCGTAACTATCGATACGTGGATTTTTAGGCTCACCTTGTTCGGTCAACTCTTATGGGTCGAAACGATTTTCGGTAAAGCGCTTCACTGACGTTGCGCCTTTTTCTTCTTTAAAGGTTTTACCTTTAGTTGGTCTTGAATTTTTAGGTAATGCTAATTCTACCATTTACTATCTCCTTAGTTTTCGCCTATTGCTCGTTTTTCTAAACTCACATTAAGGCACCACTTTGTGGGCTCAAGGCTGGCGTGATTTACTAACCACGCACTATTTCTTAATATACTCTCTTCTTTAATGGCACAGGCTGCACTTCGTTGGTAAGCGTGTGCATATGCACTGGACGATATTGAATTTTGGTTTTACCAGTGGCTTCATCAAGCGTAATCATCGAGTGCTTCAACCAATCTTTATCATCTCTATCTGGATAATCTTCACGCGCATGCGCACCACGACTTTCTTTACGATTATGCGCACCTTGTAAGGTCACAACCGCTTGAGAGCGTAAGTTATCAAGCTCTAACGCTTCCACTAAATCACTATTCCACACTAAACCACGATCGGTAATGCCGATATTAGGATAGAGGTCATAGACGTCGTTGATCGCTTTCACACCATCTGCCAATGAATCTTCTGTACGGAATACCGCTGCGTGATCTTGCATCACTTTTTGCATTTTGCCACGAATTTCAGACGTACGAATCTTACCTTTTGAGTAACGAATCTTATCTAAACGCGCCAACGCATCATCACCCGCATTTGAAGGCAAGGTTTTATGGGTTGCACCCGGAGTTACGACTTCTTTAGCACGTAACGCAGCTGCACGACCAAACACAACTAAATCTAGCAATGAATTTGAACCTAAACGATTTGCACCATGTACAGATACACACGCCGCTTCACCAATGGCCATTAAACCCGGCACAACAGTTTCAGAGTCACGCCCTTTCACTTTCACTACCTCACCATGATAGTTGGTAGGAATACCACCCATGTTGTAGTGTACGGTAGGAAGTACAGGAATTGGCTCTTTTGTTACATCTACGCCAGCAAAAATACGTGCAGATTCAGCAATACCAGGAAGACGCTCATGAATCACCTCAGCATCTAAATGATCAAGATGTAAGTAGATATGGTCTTTATTTGGACCAACACCACGCCCTTCTCTGATCTCAATGGTCATCGCACGACTTACAACATCACGCGATGCTAAGTCTTTCGCACTTGGTGCATAACGCTCCATGAAGCGCTCACCTTCTGAGTTTACAAGGTAACCACCTTCACCACGCACGCCTTCGGTAATCAAACAACCTGCGCCATAAATACCCGTTGGGTGGAATTGCACAAACTCCATATCCATCAATGGCAAGCCTTGACGAAGCACCATACCACCACCATCACCAGTACATGTATGTGCAGACGTACAAGAGAAGTAAGCACGACCATAACCACCTGTTGCCAGCACCACCATGTGCGCACGGAAACGGTGAATTTGACCTGTAGCAAGATCAAGCGCCATCACACCACGGCACACACCCTCTTCATCCATGATGAGGTCTAGTGCAAAAAATTCGATAAAGAACTTTGCTTGGTGACGAAGTGCTTGCGTATAAAGTGTGTGTAAAATAGCGTGGCCTGTTCTGTCCGCCGCAGCGCAAGTACGTTGTGCCGATTTACCTTCACCATAATGCGTGGTCATTCCACCAAATGGACGTTGGTAAATTTTACCTTCTTTGGTACGTGAAAATGGTACGCCATATTGCTCAAGCTCTAAAATCGCTTCTGGTGCGTTTTTACACATATATTCAATAGCATCTTGGTCACCTAACCAGTCTGACCCTTTGATGGTATCATACATGTGCCAGCGCCAATCATCTTCACTCATATTACCTAGTGCAGCTGAAATACCACCTTGCGCAGCAACTGTGTGGCTACGTGTTGGAAATACTTTACTGATACATGCGGTTGAAAGACCTGCAGCAGCCATACCAAATGTCGCGCGAAGACCCGCACCACCAGCACCCACTACAAGCACGTCATATTCATGTTCAATAATATTATAAGCTTCTTTAACCATCATTCACTCTCTATCACTTTCGCTTTAATCTTTTATAGTAAACCGAAAAATTATTCTGAAACTTCCGTTTCCACATCCACATCAACGATTATTTCTTCAACACCATCTGCATTATCCATAATGGTTACTGATGTTTGTCCACCTTTTGAGTATTTACCTTTGTGGCAATTTTCTAATTTCTTACCATACTTACTGTGACAAGGCTTTTTATGGCAATCTTTATTACCCGCAGCACAAGGGCGCTCTCCATAACCACGCATATTGTTTTTAGCACCGCCCAAATGGAAGGTAAGAATGGCTAAAATAGCGGCAATTGCTGTGACTAATGCTAAAAATTTAGCACCCCAAATGAGGATTGATTTAGCACATTCACAATGCACATAATCTTCCACCACCACTTGCACACCGAGCGCACCATGATAAAGGGCAGTCGCTAAAAATAAAATCAAACCCACGGCATGGAATGGATTAGCAACCAGCTCCACAATGTCTTTACCTTGTGATGTAGCTGAAAGCAGTGCGCTAATAAACCATACAGCAAGTGCTACCAATGCAACCGCTGTTACGCGCTGTGCAATCCAATGATGCAAACCTGTTTTAGCCGAACCTAACCCACGCGCTCTAGAAAGTGGTGTACGTAAACTCATAATTTCAAAACCTATTCAAAGTAGTCTTTAGAGATAAAAAGATAAAAACCAGCTGCCAACGGTCAGTACCACTGTACCAATCAATACCGCCCAGCCAGACTTTGCTGCTGTTTTAATTTCATAACCTTTGCCAGCATCCCAACATAAGTGACGAACACCATTTAGCAAATGATAGAAAAATGCCATAGAAAAAAGAATCAAAATGGTATTCACAATAGGGTGCGATGTAATGTTACTCAAACAGCTATTGCAGCCATATACACGCAAGACTACCCACCACGAAAGCAATAACACGCCAGCAAACAATGCCAAGCCTGTTAAGCGATGTGTAATGGAAAGCACAGATGTAATCTGCGGCTTATAAATTGTTAAATGAGGAGAAAGCGGACGCTTATCCGTATTATTATTCTGTCCCATAATTACCTATACAAATCTAAAATCGATCGAACTCACTCTTATGGCCTATGTGATACAAAGTTTTTTACTGTTTGGCAAGAATGACTTCAGCCATTTTGCGTTAAAAAAATTTCATTTAATTCAGTATGGATAAATTCCGACGTTAGGTATATCAATAAGTTGCACCTTTAACACTATGAGAAATCGCTATGGCTAACGATCAATATAACACCCCTTTCCCACTTTTTGATGAATGGTACAGTGAGGCAAAAGCACATGAAGGTGTTGAAGACCATACGGCTATGGCGCTAGCCACTGCTACCAGTGACGGCAGGCCATCACTTCGTATGGTGCTGTTAAAAGCGCATGATGAGCGTGGCTTTTGTTTTTTCACCAACATGACTAGCCGCAAAGGCAAAGAACTGACAGAAAACCCTAAAGCATCCTTGTGCTTTTATTGGCCAGCACTTGGGAAGCAAATCCGTATTGAAGGGGATGTTGAAAAAGTGAGCCAAAAAGAAGGCGATGATTATTTTGCAAGCCGTCAGCGTGGCAGCCAAATTGGTGCATGGGCATCTAAACAATCATGCACTATGGAAGAAGAGCATGATCTTGTAGATCGCATTAAAGAAATTACCAAGCAGTTTGAAGGACAAACCATCCCTCGCCCGCCATTTTGGTCTGGCTATCGTATCAAGCCAAATCATATTGAATTTTGGAAAGATCAACCCAGCCGTTTGCACACACGCATTGTTTATGAGTTGCAGCAAGGTGTGTGGGAGATTGAACGGCTATATCCTTAAGCAGCGCCTTCAGCACCCGGAATCAACCATAATATAACGATATAGCGCGCGGCTTTTCCGATGGTTACCAGCAGTAGGAAAATAGGCAAGTTTACACGGAACATGCCAGCTATCATAGTGAGTGGATCGCCTATAAAGGGCATCCATGCTAATAACAACGACCACACCCCCCATTTTTGATAGAAGCGCGTGGCTTTATTTAATGGTTTCTCTTTTATTGGAAACCATTTTCTATCCTTAAAATGTACTAAATAGCGCCCTAAGAACCAATTTACTAAAGCACCCAGCACATTTCCTGTTGTTACTACGATTAACAGCATTTCTGTTGAATATTCACTTGATGTGCGAAGTGCCGCAAGCACCAATTCAGATTGAACGGGCAACAATGTGGCAGCAAAAAAGGCTGAAAGAAAAAGAACAATGAGTTCGTGCATAGTGATATTAGTTTTTTGCCCTTAATTTCACTTGAATGATAACATCATTTTGCACAGCTTCGGTACTTCCCCACCCCACATTAAATGCTTTGCGCTGAAGTGTTGCACTGCCTGTTATGAACGCCTCAGATGGAGAAAAACGCTCTAATGTGAAGTTAAATATGATAGGTAATGTATGACCCTTAAGTGTTAGCACGCCTTCAGCTTGATAGTGATTACCATCCAATTGCTTAAACTGATTTGCTTTAAAATTCGCTTGTGGAAATACGTCGCTGTTTAGCCACTCATCTTGAGGCAATGTATTTTGCGCATCTCCATCTGCAACCGAAACGCTCGATGTATAAACCACAACATCCACACTACTTTGCGCAAGCTTTTTGGGGTCAAACGCAATATCAATCTCAAATATTTTAAACTCACCTGTTAGCGGCTCGTTATTCCACATCACTTGAAAAGCGAGTTCACTTCCCTCACCTACATTTTTGAAATGCGGAATGGTTTCATCTGCAAATAATACCGACGGAATGAACACAACCATCAATAACAGCACATAAATTTTCTTTTGAAGCATTATTCCTGCTCCTGACGAATACCCTCTGCTTCAATCAAGAGACGCACATTCTCGCCAACAAATGGCACACCATTAATCAACCCAAAGTCAGAGCGATTAATTTCTGCTTCCGCACTAAAGCCTGCTACATATCGATTGGCAAATTTAATTTCGCCTGCTTTATTAAATTTCACCTTTAATACAACAGATTTTTGAACACCCAGCATCGTCAGCCAGCCACGAACATCTGCTGTATCTTCACCTGTGACTTCAATCTGCGAACTTTTAAAATGAATTTCAGGATATTCTGCAGTGTTAAACCAGTCTTTTTTCTGTAACTTCTCATCTAGCGCTTTGCTATCCGTATCAATGCCTGTGGGGCGAATAGTGACTTCCACCAAGCTTTCTTCTGGATTTTCTTGATCGAAGATGAAATAACCATCAAAGTCATCAAACGTACCGAGCTTATCTGAAAAACCAAGATGATTAATAAAGAAAAGAATGGTGGTGTGTTCATTATCTAATATGAATTTTTCTGGCTTTGCCTGCACAGAAAAAGGCAATATCAACGACATAAAAACACTCAAATAGACACATAACTTACGCATAATTTTCTCCAAAACATTTCATATACATAAAGACTAATGCGAATCTACCTTTGCAGCAACTATTAAATGGAAAAACTGCTTCACAAAGCATTAGATGTTTTGGATGCAAAACAAGTATGGGTAAACCCTGATTGTGGTCTAAAAACACGTAACTGGGATGAAGTTAAACCAGCTCTTTCAAATATGGTGCAAGCTACAAAGAAAATACGTGCAGAACTGGAATGGAGACAGCATAATAAAGAAGCAGTAAAGTCTGCTAACTAACTTAATTTTAGTATTGGAGGGCTGCTTTCTTTTTGAACAGCCTTCCAATGCGATTATACTAATCAAATTGATCTACAGCACCAAAATAAAACCACTCACCACCACTTAATGCTTTATGCTTAGGTAATACGATATAACCGTCGCATGGAGCAGTATAAATCGGTTTCCCATGCGCGTCGCTCGCTACCACCTCTCCCTCTGCGACTGAATCGTAGTGATGATATTCTTTAGATAAAACCGCCCCTTCTTGACGATAAATAACATCACGCATACGTACTAAACGCTGACTTTCTTTTTCTGGAATTTCAGCTGCACGCTTTAATAAGCCAAAATGCGCCATGGCACGCAAAGCAGCTTGATAACCAATGTCAGGCGCATCTTCATTAGAATGGTGACCACATTCTAATGTAACCGCAGCTTGTGCGCCTTTTAAACGCGCATATCCAGTAGTTCCCATGCTTTCATTATTTGCATCTTTATCCTTATTTCCACCAAATGCCTCAGACCAACCACACACAAAGTCGTTCACACCTAAATCACGTGCAAATGCTGTTTCATCTGGTTTTTTTAAACTTACAAAAACAAACGCATCACCAGGCGAGGCAAAAGAATGTAAATCAAGCAGTACATCTGTTTTTTCTAATAAGCCACACAAAATAGGATCAATAAAATCCTCATAATGCTTAGGTGTATCCTTAGGATAGAAAGAACGATTTAAATTTCGATCGATAAACCGCGTTTTCTTCTCAAATGCCAACGGATTGCATTTAGGAACTAAAATTAATCGCCCTGATTCTAACTTTAGATCTCCATTATCCAACGCTTCAATTAATCGGTTAATTGCAACAGTACCACAATGTTCATCACCATGTACTGAACCAGTAATGGTCAATGTTTTACCCGGCACTGATGATTCATAAACAACATGTTTTATTTGTACGTTATGCATATATTTCCATATCCTCTTGCTTTCTAATATATCTGCTTACTATGCAGCAATATGTAGCAGAAGAAAAATTCTATGTCTAAGATTTCTGCAGTTATTTTTCGCTTCATATAGAATATTTATTTAGTTGTACAAAACCGGTGAATATAAATTCATAAACCTTATAAAACCTAAGTTTTTAAATCTTATAGCGCTCTCATGGGGCAACTGAAAATAAAAATGATGAAAAGCACCCAGCCGGAAATATGATTCTGGCAAGATTCTTTATTGTCTCTTTTTGTGATGATTTGTTTTAAATTGTCCCGTGAGTGTTCCATGCCGGGTAATTTCTCATTCTGAAGTATTTACTACCGCTTGGCATTACTTCAAAATAAAGCCCTTTTTCATCGGCTATTTTTCGGCTCTTGGTTTCAGGCTTGGCATTCTTGCAGATTATGTCAGTTAAAGGCATTTTGGGGGCACCTCCAGTTGGGGGCATTTTTGTGCCCCCATATGTGCCACCACGTGGGGGCATATGTAGCTGGACACCATTAAACCTTACTGGACGCATAATTGCCGACATTTGGCTTAATTACTAGAAAAATTGGACTTTATCGGATGGTAAAAAACGGGAGAATGGCGGTGCTTGTAGTCTGCTTCGAACTTTTCTCGTTTATATATACAAAAAATAGTGCTTATGGCTATGTTGCTATATAAAGTACTCCAGTACTATCTCCCTAAAACTGATTGTGAAGAAACTAAAAGTTTATAATTATTTTTAGGGCAGTATAATCATGAGAATACAATAAGAGAGCTGGAATTACATGACTAAAGATAATGACTCTTTGCTAAGTCGGTTAATTGAACACATACGCGTGGATACACCTGAAAGCCGGGAGCGTGTAGAGAAACGACTAGAAAAGCAATTTAAGGAAGAATATCGTTGTGACAAAGAGAGTTGGATTCAGTTTGGATTGGCTCTGCCATGTGTGACGAAGAGACTTTTTAAAGTATGATACGGCTATAGTTTTCCGGACAGTTAATTCTGTTAGTATGATGAATTATTA
>CAYGTX010000046.1:0-10258 GCA_964352935.1 uncultured Rickettsiales bacterium
TTTTTGCAATGTTTTTTCTGAAACTTCATGCGTGAAAGCAACGATAGTGGCTGTGTTTGCAAAGCGAGGAGGTTTTTGAATAACCGCCTCAAGTGAAATGCCACTACGGTTTAATTCTTTGGTAATGCCAGCCAATACGCCAGATTCGTCTTTCACTTCAATGCGCAGGTAATATTCACCCACTCTGGCATCGAGGGGTAAAAACTTCGCTTTTTCTTGTGCGCTGGTGGGAATGCCAAATGCATAAGAGGTACGACCTGCTGCAATATCAATAATATCAGCCACCACGGCAGAAGCAGTAGCGCCTTCACCTGCGCCGGGGCCTTCAAACATCACATTGCCAATATAATCACCCTGCACCAACACAGCGTTATTCACATTATCTACGCTAGCAATAGAGCACGAGCGAGGTACAAGCGCTGGATATACATGTTGTGAAATACCGTCTTTACTCATTTCGCAAATA
Source organism: uncultured Rickettsiales bacterium (assembly GCA_964352935.1). Lineage (GTDB taxonomy): Bacteria > Pseudomonadota > Alphaproteobacteria > Rickettsiales > CAYGPX01 > CAYGPX01. Next base: position 467 of record CAYGTX010000046.1, read on the forward strand.
CCAAGTAGCTTAATGGCATAGCCAAGCTCTTCGGCAAAATCGATATCCGCAAGGGTGATGTTGCGAATGCCTTCGGTTTTAATTTCAGGGTTTACAGCCACGCCAAATGCAAGTGAGGTGAGAAGTACCAGCTTATGTGCGGCATCAATACCATCTACATCAAAGGTAGGGTCAGCCTCGGCATAGCCTAAATCTTGTGCTTCTTTTAGAATTTCATCATAGCCTTTGCGGGTTTCACGCATTGCCGTCAGCACATAGTTACAGGTGCCATTTAAAATACCCGCTACGCGCTTGATTTTATTGGCAGCAAGGCCTTCTTTTAAGCCTTTTACAATCGGGATGCCGCCTGCAATCGCTGCTTCAAACGTAAGGGAAACATGTTTCTTTTCAGCAAGTTTTGCAAGCTCTGTTCCGTGTTTTGCCAGCAGTGCTTTGTTTGCTGTTACTACATGTTTACCATTTGTAAGAGCAGATTTGCACACATCGTAAGCAATGCCTTCAGCACCACCAATCACTTCTACGATCACATCAACATTTGGTAGTGAAGTTAAGTCTCTTGCATCTTCATACCATGCAATATCGCCTAAACTAAGGCCACGATCTCTGGTTTTATCGCGTGCAGAAACGGCCACAATTTCAATGGTGTTGCCAGTACGTTTTGAAAGAAGCGCGGCATGTTCTTGCAGAATTTTGACCACACCCTGTCCGACGGTTCCTAGTCCTGCAATTGCAATGGATAATGAGTTTTTCTGAGTAGCCATAAAAAAGAATAATGCTTTAATGTTTGTTTAATTATTTTTCAAAAATGTTTTTACATTCTTACATGCTTGGCGAATACGCTGGCTGTTTTCAACCATTGCAATACGAACATTACCTTCACCATTTTTACCAAAACCAACCCCAGGTGAAACGGCAACGCCAGCTTTATTGAGAAGTTTTTTAGAAAACTCAAGCGAACCCATTTCTTTGAACGCATCAGGAATCGGTGTCCACACAAACATGGAGGCATCTGGTACAGGAACATTCCAGCCTGCTTGGTGCAATCCTTTCACCAACACATCGCGGCGGTCTTTGTAGCGTTTTCTAATGTCGGCCACGCAGGATTGATCGCCATTGAGTGCTGCTGCTGCTGCCACTTGAATGGGGGTGAACGATCCATAATCCATGTAAGATTTAATGTAAGAAAGTGCGCCAACTAATTTTTCATTACCCACTGCAAAACCTACGCGCCAGCCAGCCATAGAGTAGGTTTTACTCACGCTACTAAACTCAATGGCAAGGTCTTTTGCGCCCTTGACTTGTAAAATAGATGGCGGTGGGTTGTTGTCATCAAAATAGATTTCTGCATAAGCAATATCGGAGATGATATAAATGCCATGATGCTTGCAGATTTCGACTACTTCTTCATAAAATTCGAGGCTAACGGTTTCCGCTGTTGGATTTCCGGGGAAATTCAATATCACCGCAATGGGTTTTGGCGAACATTCATCAATAGCTTTTTTGAAGGTTTCAACAAAGCCTGTTTCACCCACAACATTAGGGATAGACCAAACACTTGCACCTGCAATAATAAAGCCATAGGTATGGATGGGGTAGCTTGGGTTTGGCACCATTACAATATCGCCCGGCCCAGTGATGGCCGTTGCAAGGCTTGTAAGCCCTTCTTTAGAACCAAGCGTGACGATTGCTTCTTTTTCGGGGTCTATGCTGACATTAAAACGGCGTTCGTAATAGTTGCACAATGCTTTGCGTAAACCAGGAATACCCTTAGACATAGAATATCCATGCGCTCTTGGATTATCGATGGTTTCCTTGAGTTTATCTAACACATGCTGAGGTGGCGCAGAATCGGGATTTCCCATGCCTAAATCAATGACATCTTCTCCGCGTGCGCGTGCGGCTGCCTTAATGCGATTTACTTCAGCAAATACATAAGGTGGCAGGCGTTTTATACGGTAAAAATCATCGCGCATGGCATCATCATAATCTTGAAATTGAACGCAAAGAGCAATAGCAGGAATGCAATGAAAAAGCAAGGGGTGGAGTGCTGTAATTACGCATGAAAAAGTTATGCGTAATATTCGCAAGCAAGTGGCTTATATTCAACGTTGTTTTGGTGAAAGAATAATGCTCTCAGGCGCTTTGTAAGGCACTACCTTTGGTGGAGGAAAGTTGGTTGGCTTTCTAGGTATTTGTGATGAAGTGCCATTGTTGAAATTAGAAGTTGAGTGTGCAGCTTCACTTAATTGCTTAAAGTGTGTGGTGGTTTTTAAAGGTTGTTTTTGATGTGGATTATCTTGAAAATAAACATTACCATCTTGCCCCAGTTTAATGGTGATAACATCCTCTAGCCATTGCAAGAAAGATGTAGAGTCTTTACTATCTGCAGCACTTTCAAGTGGTTGTTGTTCTACCATTTCATCTGTGTGCATTTCTTCACCCAAAATACCCACATCATCGCGTGATGTACGAAGTTCTTGGTTATAAAGGTTAGTCGCATCGCGCTTTTCTTCAAGTGGGGTGAAAGTTTCACGCTTTGCGTTCATTTCATCAACGCTAATAGGAGATTCAGGCACAGTAGAAAGTTTTCGATAGCTATCATTGAGAAAGGCAATTTCAAATGAAGCGGTGGAATCATATTCATCACGCGACATTGTGAACTGATTTGTCATAGGTTCAAATACTGGGTCGGGCTTGTACTTCGCCCAAGGGTTGTAGCTACCATTGCTTGATCTTCCCCAGCCTAATGTTTGCAAATGTTGCTGAACTTGAGCATCGCTTGGTGCGCTAGGCATGGATGGCATGTCATAACTATTCATAGATGGCATAGATGGCGCGGATGGCATGTCAAACCCACCGCCATAACCGCTGATGTTGGGTGAATTTTGAGATGGGTAAGCCATACCTGCATTACTCTGAGGTTGTCCGTAAGCGCCACTTTGGGGGGGGTAGCCAGTTGCTGCACTTGGTGCGCCACCGGGCATTTGAGAATAAAAATCGTTAAATCCTCCATTGCCACCCATTGATGGTGCGCCCATAGTAGGTGCTCCCATCGGCGCGGATGGCATAGCAGAAGGAGCGCCTCCATAAGGCATACCATTCATATTGGCATATGGGTTGCTTTGATATTGAGGTGCAGCAGTTGCAGGCATTTGAGATATGCCATTAGGGTTGTTGGCAGGTCTTCTTCGTCTTTCAAGTGCAGCTGGTTGCGAAGGTTTAGTTCCACTAAACCACGAGCTGTTTTGAGCTGTATTTGGCATAGGTTGAGGATAGCCACTCCCAGCACCATAAGTACTTGGTGCAGAAGGATAGGTGCTATTTGCGCCAGCACTAGATGAAAAGGAAGGAGGCGGAGGCATTTGCTGCTGAGGTTTTTGTGTACCAAATAAAGATGAAAAAGAAACCTTTTTAGACATCATTTCGCATGCACTAACAAGCATTAGCATGCTCGTTATCACACATAGTTTAGTAAAAAAGTTCATCAATTTTTTATACAAATTTTTATACACGAGGGAACTCAGTCATATTTTTTAGCTGCTATATTAGTATTTCAACTTCAAGCTTTATACATGCGGGAAAGCAAAAACACTCATTAATTATGCGCTATTTTAATGCGTCTGGCAAGCAGTGTCGTTTTGCTAGACAGATAGTTTATTTCACGCGTATGATGCAGAAAAAGCGTGAGGTAAGATGATGGCATCGTTGTTGAATATAAAGTCACTTTCGATTTCTTTTAAGCAAGGCACAACCATTACCCATGCCGTTAAACACGCTTCGCTTGAGGTGAAAAAAGGTGAAACATTAGCACTGGTGGGCGAAAGCGGGTCTGGCAAATCGGTCACTGCACTTTCTGCTTTAAAATTATTATCCAGCAATGCAAGCTATCCCTCAGGGCATATTATGCTGGAAGATAGTGACTTATTACCTCTTTCTGATCAATCCATGCGTGCGATTCGTGGTAATCGTATCTCAATGGTGTTTCAAGAGCCGATGACATCGCTCAACCCACTCCACAATATTGAAAAGCAAATTACCGAAGTGCTTTATCTTCACCAAAAAATGAATCATCAAGCCGCTAAAGCACGCTGTGAAGAATTGTTGGAATTGGTAGGGTTGCCGCATTTTAAAGAGCGACTAAATGCCTATCCGCACGAGCTTTCAGGCGGGCAGCGTCAACGTATTATGATTGCTATGGCACTTGCAAACGAGCCAGAATTGCTGATTGCAGACGAGCCAACTACAGCGCTGGATGTGACGGTGCAGCAGCAAATTCTTACGTTATTGAAAGATATTCAAAAACGTACAGGCATGGCAATATGGCTCATTACGCATGATTTAACCATTGTTAGACGTGTCGCAGATCGTGTGGCGGTGATGAAAAATGGTGAAATTGTGGAAACCAGAACTACAGATGAATTATTTAAATCGCCACAACATCCTTACACACAAATGTTGCTAGCAAGTGAGCCAAAAGGTACGCCTGTGCCATTGCCTTCCAAAGCAAAAGAAATATTAAGCACTGAGCATTTGAATGTTTCTTTCGCCCTTAAAAAGAACTTTTTTGGCAAACCTACCAAATGGTTGCATGCTGTAAAAGATGCCAGCATCTCGGTAAAGCAGGGTGAAACATTAGGCATTGTAGGTGAAAGTGGCTCGGGCAAAACCACTTTGGCGATGGCAGCGCTGCGACTAACTCGCTCGGAAGGAAAAATTATATTTAATAACCAGCCTATCAGTGAATGGGATGGTAAAGCCATGCGCCCCATACGTGCGGATATGCAAGTGGTGTTTCAAGATCCGTTCGCTAGCCTAAATCCGCGTATGACGGTGGCGCAAATTATTGGTGAAGGGTTGGCCGCACATGCTATTGGCAATAACCAAGATGAGCGCGATGCAAGAGTGATACAAGCACTTGAAGAAGTGGAGCTAGACCCCGCCATTCGCAATCGTTACCCGCATGAATTTAGTGGCGGGCAACGCCAGCGCATTGCCATTGCGCGTGCTATTGTGCTTTCACCAAAGCTTTTAGTGTTAGACGAGCCAACCTCGGCACTCGATTTAACCGTGCAGTCACAAATTATTGCACTACTGAAGAAACTTCAGAAAGAGCATCAGATAGCCTATCTCTTTATCAGTCACGATTTACGTGCCGTCAAAGCGATTAGCCATCGTTTAGTGGTGATGAAAGACGGAGAAATAGTGGAATCTGGCAGTAATAGCGAGATTTTTGAAGCGCCTCAAAAAGACTATACAAAAACGCTGATTGATGCGGCATTTCCTAAGAAATAAAGAGCTTCAAGTTTCTATTAAGGCGGTTTGTGTGTGCTTAATATAAAAAACGCGGAAAAGCAACGGCCCTTCCGCGTTCTTTTATATCTTTATTGAAGGCAAACTAAGCAGCTTTTGCTTGGCGAGCTTTTTCAAAATTCTCAGCAGCAAATTCCCAGTTTGCTAATTTTTCTAGGAAGGTGCTGATAAAATCTGGACGACGGTTTTGGAAGTCTAAATAATAAGCATGCTCCCACACATCAATGGTCAATAAAGGTATTTGACCTTTGGTAAGTGGAGTTTCAGCGTTAGCAGTTTTTTCAACTTTAAGCTTACCACCATCTAGCACTAACCATGCCCAACCGCTACCAAATTGGGTTGCACCAGCATTTTTAAACTCTTCTTCAAATTTTTCAAAACTACCGAAATCTTCGTTGATTTTTTCAGCCAAAGCGCCAGACGCTTTGCCGCCACCTTTAGGTGATAGCGAGTTCCAGAAAAATGTGTGGTTCCTCACTTGTGCAGCATTGTTGAAAATGCCACCGCTAGATTTTTTGATAATCTCTTCAAGCGATTTATTTTCAAACTCGGTGCCTTCAATCAACTTGTTTAAGTTGGTAACGTAAGCATTGTGATGCTTTTCGTGGTGAAAGCTAAATGTTTCTGCAGACATGTGCGGCTCTAGCGCGTCTTTAGCAAAAGGTAATTTAGGAAGGGTAAAAGCCATAATCTTAATATCCCATTATTTATTTTTAAATTCAATTACTTACTCTCAAGAGCGCGAATGGTATAGAGTTTCCGTTGCAATGGCAACTAATTTTTGTGTATAATAGGCGTAGGTGGAGAGGATAAACTTTAAGTTGGGAACGAAGAATGAACCAATCCACGCTCGATGTGCGAAATGCACCTATAAAAATCAGGCGTATCACGGATGTGCTAACCTATCACTGGGATGAAATTCGCGGTGATAAGCCATTTCCGTCGATCGACGATTTAAATGCTGATATGCTTGCAGATGTATGGAGCAATTGCTTCATCGTGCAACTAAAACACATTAAAAACAAAGAAAATTATAGCTTTGCCTATTTTGGCGAAGCGCTACAACGTGCCTTTGCGACAGATTTAACCGATACTGCGGTGAAATATCTTATCTCACCGCATGCAGATCATCTTGCGTCTCAATATGAAAAAGTGCTACAAAGCCAAGCACCACTTACCGACTGTAGTGTGTTTGAAAACCGCGACCATATTAAAATCTATTATCGTCAGGTTTTATTGCCGCTTGCTAGCGATGAAAACGAAAACGAAGTTGGGTTTATTTTAGGTGGAATGCGTTATAAATTAAAACCGTGAAGAATTTGATTGCATGAATGCTCTTTCACCTTGTGCAAAAATTGTACAAACCCACCATCGCAGTGCCTATCTTTTTGGGCTTTTATCGCCAGAACATGTGCGTGAGCACCTCTTTACCCTTTATGCTTTTAATTATGAAATAGAACATATTCGCACCACCGTGAGTGAAGAAATGGTGGGGATGATTCGTCTGCAATGGTGGCGTGATGCGATTGCGGCACTCTATGAAGGCAAAAGCCGTAATCATGATGTGGTGCAAGGGTTAGAAAAAGCCATAGCAGCAGGAAACATCAAACAAGAAGATTTTGAAACATACTTTAGAGCGCATGAGGAAGACTATAGCGCAGCACCGTTTAAAGATATGGATGCGTTGAATCAATATGCAGATGACACCTCTGTTATGTTATTACAATTTATTCTAAAAGTGTTTGATATAAAAGAACTTGAGGCAAAAAGATTGGCACAACATCTTGGTCGTGTAGAGCTTTTATGCAACCATTTACGCTTATTGCCATTTCACTTGAAAGATGGTTGGTGTACGCTTCCTGAATCATTATTACATGAGCAAGGCACAAATAGCGAGAGTGTGCTGGCAGGCGAAGCAGATTTAAAGCAGATTGAGCCAGTGATTCAAGCACTTACAGCGCAAGCGAATCAAGCCTATTTAGAAGCAACAAAGTTAAAGAAATCGCTTTCAAACGATGCGATTGCTGCATTTCGTATGGCACGTTTGCTGCCTAAACAAATCAAACAATTTAAGCATGAGGGTGCATCTATTTTGCACACGCCTGTAACGCTTTCACCAGTGATGACTCCGCTCAGGCTTTTGCGTGGCTGGTAATGTGTTTTCTGCTTAATATAAGAAGTAAACCTACTTACTTTTGTTAGGAAGTACAAACTTCCAAACACAAATGCCACCAATCAAGAATAGCAAAAACGGCGTTAGCCAAAGAAATAGCGTGTTTTCCTGAACGGGTGGGCGCATCATAATTTCATCGCCATAGGCAGTACGTAAATTATTGACGATGATTTTATCTGATTTTCCAAGTCTGATTTTTTCACGTACATAATGGCGAAGGCCGGCGGCAATTTGGGTGCGAGAATCTGCGATTGATTCACCCGCACATACCATGCAACGAATTTCATGGAAAAGCTGTTTTGCACGTTGTTCTTGTTGCGGGTTCTCTAGCTCTTGCTCAAGCGTGATTGCATTGGCTGAGGTGGCAAAGGCAAAAAGAAGTAAGATGAAAAAATAGCGCATGATAATAAGTAGTATTTTAAGTTACATGATATTGTTTTAAATTAAAGCAACTTTAGTGCCCAAAGGGCTTAGGCTCATTGCTAAGGCTATAAAGCCGAAGCAGGAGCGAAGATTAATTATTTAATTAAAGATAATATTTCACGTTCCAGAAAATCTTGCGTCAGCATGCCTTGGTGGTGATAAATAATCATCCCTTCCGGGTTAATAAGGAATGATTCTGGCGTGCCTGTAAGCCCTAGTGGCACCACAATATCGCCCTCCCAATCACTCGCAACGGTTGTATATGGATTACCAAGGTTGGTTAGCCATTGCTTGGTGTTGGCGGGTTTGTCTTTCCATGCAATGCCATAGATAGGAAGGCGGTTTTCTTCAGCTAAATTCAACAATGTATCATGCTCTAATCGGCAAGTATAACACCATGAAGCAAATACATTGAGCAGGCTGTAATGCCCTCTTAGGTCTTTATCGGTCAGTTGTTTTCCTTCTTCATAAAGGCTAGGAAGTGAAAATTTAGGCAGCGCTTTTGAAACAGGCTTAGAATAGGGCGCTGGGCGTTGCGAGCCAATGCCAAGCACCAGCACTACTAAGAAAAAAACGGCTATCATTATAGGGAATATACGTATCATGTTATAATATCACTTTCTTTTTTTATTACGATAAATAGCCAATATTCCACCAAATGTCATCAGCAGGCAGCCAGCCCAAATCCAACTAATCAGTGGGCGGTAATACAGGCGTATGCCCACTTGCAGTGATTCTGCATTTACTTCGCCCATGGCTGCATATATATCATAAAATGGGGTGGTAAGAATAGAAGATTCCAACGTTTGTTGGTTTTCTACAGGATAGAAGCGAGATTCGGGTGTTAAATTAGCAATGGCTCGCTCGTTCTTTGAAATGGCTAAATCGCCACGTCTATAAAAATAGTTTTGTCCATTTCCAAACAGCATCTCGTTAAATCTAGTTTGGTAGTTGCCAAGCGTGACTATATCGCCTTGTTTCATCACATGTTGTTGCTCTAATGCCCATTCACTATGTGCCGTTACGCCAATGGCGAGGATTGCAATGCCAATATGTGCGGTAAACATGCCCCAAAAAGCGAAGGTTTGTTGTTTGAGCTGTTTGCGTTTTATCCACAGGCTTTGTAACATCGAAAGCGCTAAAAAGATGCTGACGATGAAGGCAATCCAGCCTTTAAACGTAATGGCTGTGATGGTGAAGTGAAGCGCGATGACGAAGCCGATACTCACAATAAGCGGTAAGAGATAGCGGTAAAGTATTTGCCTCTTTTCACTACGCCAAGCAAAGGCAGGTGCAATGGCAGCAAGTATTAAAAGTGGAGCAGCAAATGGTAAGAGCATCGCATTAAAATAAGGTGCACCAACCGAAACACTTTGCTGTGCGACTACTTCTAATAAAAGTGGATAAACCGTACCTAGTAGCACCGTCCCACACAAGCAGAGCCATAATATGTTATTTACAAGGATAGCTCCTTCTTTTGAAAAAAGCGTAAAATCAGGCTTTTTTTTGGTTAAAAGTGGTTGTCTTATGGTGAAAAGCACAATTGAACCACCAAATACAGCAATCAGGAATGCTAAAATAAACATGCCGCGCTCAGGATCGTTTGCAAATGCATGTACCGAGGTAAGCACCCCAGAACGCACCAAAAATGTGCCAAGTAAACTTAATGAGAAAGTGAGTAGTGCTAGAAATAACGTCCACCCCGCTAGTAATTCACGTTTGATGGTAATGAGCAGTGAATGAATCAAGGCAGTCGCAGCAAGCCATGGTAAGAGTGAAGCGTTTTCTACTGGATCCCAAAACCAGAAGCCGCCCCAGCCAAGCTCGCGATATGCCCACCAGCTGCCAAGCCCAATGCCAAGTGTAAGCATGCTCCAGCTAAAGAG
>CAYGTX010000047.1:0-10086 GCA_964352935.1 uncultured Rickettsiales bacterium
CTCATGAGTAAGAGGGTGTAACCTCGTTCCAAGTCCACCAGCCATCAATACAACTTTATTTGGTAAATTTGAGCATGAACCAATATACTCATCTCTGGTTTCAATCCCAATTACTTCTCCTAGCGGCCCCATGATGGGAATACAATCAACTCCTTTTTCTTTCATGAGTTGCTGTACCTTTAATCGCTCTTGTTGTGAGCTAATTGTTAAAGGCTCTTTATTCATAATGGATGAAACTTTTTCTTGCATGTCAAGGCCACGCAAAATACCCCTTCTTACATCACCATCTGTCACTGTACCCAGCAACTTGTTCTTTTTATCCACGACCAAAACAATACCAATTGAACCTTTATCGATATTTTTTACTGCCTCCATGACTGTTTTATCGGGAGAGATAAGTATTTCTTTGAAAATTGTCATTATTTCTCTAACTTTTTTGCTGGGTTACCTACAACAACAGTGAAGTCTGGTACATCCTTAGTTACAACAGCACCAGCGCCAACTATACATTCTTTACCTATTTTTACACCTTGTATTAAAACAGCCCCTGCGCCAATATGAGTGGAAGCGCCCACCTTTACATTTCCACAAAGAATTGCTCCCGGTGCAATATGGCAATTTTTAGAAATTACACAATCATGATCAATCTGTGCACCTGTGTTAAGTAGGCAATTTTCACCAACCTTTACACCAGCCTGAATAACAGTATTTAGCATAACTTGAACACCTTCCTCAAGCACAACATCATTTTCAATATAACTTTTTGGATGAACTATTGTTTTAAAAGAAAACTCTTTATCTTTAAATTTTTTGTAAACAACATCTCGAACTGAAGTATTACCAACCGAGCCAATCCCATTTACCAACAACACATCATTTGATTTATATTTAAGCAAGATAGAGTCGTCACCTAAGTAAGTCGTGAAATTAGATACATCCTCTTTTTCTTGACCGACTACTCCAAGCACAATTTCATTCTCACCAGAAAGTAGCTTGTAAAGCAGCCCTGAATGACCGCCATTCCCCAAAATAATAATTGGTTTTTTTTCAGCCATTAAGCTATAACCTCATCTGCGTTATAGTACTTTGAAGATTTCTCACCCAATATTGACCAGTAGTGCAAAGGTGAAAGACCACTTCCAGGTCGCTTAACACATATGTTATCCTTGCTAAAAATTTCACCACTAGCAATATTCTTTTTAGCAATTATACTTTTCCTAGCAATTGAGATATTCTTTAATTCAGACGAAGAGGGGGCCTTAATGCCATCACCTAGAATCAAGTCAATATCGTTTATAGATTTTAGATACTCTCGCTTCTTCTTAGCATCAAGATCCGCAATTCTTTTAACCTCTCTAACCAGCTCTTTCAATTCATCGGGTTCTAATGAAGCCTTATGATCTGGTCCTTCCATTGTTTTATCTAGCGTAAAGTGCTTTTCAATTATTTTTGCACCGATCGTAACTGCAGCAAGAGACACATCAATGCCAGCCGTATGATCCGAATAACCAACATCTAAACCAAGCTCACCTTCCATCGTTAGCATTGCATTTAAGTTAACATCCGACAAAGGGCAGGGATACTCAGTACTACAATGCAAAATTTTTACCTTTTCCTTAAGCTGCTTTTGCGCCTCATTAGTCTCAAAAGCAGTTTTAAAAGCCTCTATAGATGGCACATCATTAACACAGGAGTAATAACCAAATGAAAGCACTGAAAGCGCCTCTTTCACTTCTTTTAAAGTAGACATACCCGTTGAGAGAATTACATCTTTACCAGTTCTTGCAATTTCGAGCAAAAATGGCGCATTTGTAACCTCACCCGATCCAATTTTAATAAACGGCATATCAAAATTATTGATAAGAAAATCTAAACTTTCTTTATCAAATGGCGTGGATAAAAAGACGATGTCTTTTTCTTTGCAGTAACTCGCTATTTCAAAGTGCATTTCATGTTTTAGCTCAAGTCTTTTTAGCATTTCAAATTGACTTTCAATCTTACCAATATTAGCCGTTTGATATTCTGCTTGCGGTGCATGCACGTTCACTAAATTTTCAGCTTTAAATGTTTGAAACTTTATTGCATCAGCACCCGCCGCTGCCGCAACATCTACCAATTGCTTCGCTAACTCAAGTGAGCCATTATGGTTTACACCAGCTTCTGCAATAATATATGCTTTACTTCTTGACATTTCACAGCTCAAAAAAAGGTTTTTTTAACAATAAACTAAAATCATCTATGCTAGAAAGAGCACTCACTATACGAGGCGCTGTTTTACCATCCCCATAAGGATTTACAACATTTGTAAGTTTTAAATTTAATGCCTGCTGGATTGAATGCTTTATTTCTGATGAATTTGCAGCACAATTAATAACCGAACTCGCTTGCAATCGCCCTTCTTGTCGACTTCCTATATTAACCGTTGGCACATTAAAAGAAGGCGCCTCATAAAGACCACTTGATGAATTTCCTACTACAACATCAACATAGTGCATTGTATTCAAATATCGCTCCATACCTAGTGACACTAGAAACACAGCATTTGGCATTCGCCCAGCAAATTCTTTTGCGGCATCCATTAGCTGTCTGCCCTCTGTATCTGAATTAGTACCCGTAATGATGAGACCAGTATCATTAAACAGAGAGAGAGCACTTACAATTTCATGAAATTGCACTAATGACGATTGGCTATCAAGTGTTGCTGGGTGAAAAGTTATCAAAATATTTTTATCATACTGACCAAGGCCAATTGATTCTTGCCACTCCTGCCTAGTTACCCAATCTTGTTTATCAACAATATTATCAAGACCTGAACTTCCAACATTAAAAACATAGTCTGGATTTTCACCCATTTGCTTAATGCGCCCAGCCGATTGTTCGTTCGTAGCAAAGTGCAGATGACTACATTTAGTGATACTATGCCTGATAGACTCATCAAACGCACCCTCAGTAACATCACCTCCACATAAATGCGCTACAGGCAGCCTCAGTATAAGTGAAGCATTTACAACGGCTAGAATTTCATATCGATCACCCAACACCAATACCAAGTCAGGTTTCAACTCTGATAAAACGCGAGCAGCTCCTTCTAATGCTCTTGCCATCGCAATCGCTGTATCTAGCGCAGCATCACCATCACTAAGAATTTCTATCTTACTATTTATGTGAAAGCCATCAGCCTCTACTACTTTCCATGTGTTCCCATATTCTGATGATAGGTGCGAACCTGTCACTACCACTTGCAGCAAAAAATCATTAGAGTCTTTAATGGCATTCATTACAGGCTTTAGTAAGCCGTAATCTGCTCTACCACCACTAACAACACAGATAGTTCTTTTACTGGCCATTCCTAACCTCTGGCAGAACCTTCACACCGCTAGGGATATTTATCACACGAAGGCTTAGATACTCGGCTTGCGATAAATCACCACAAGGGCAATGCTGATACATTGGAAGTCTATGCATTAAATCCCATAATGGGCGTGTCATAATGGCTGCACTATTTGTTTCTTCTAGCAACGCTTCTAAACCACCATCTACCAGCAAGCCATTTAGCCAGTAGTTACTTTTGCAACCCTTTGGCTCTTTAATAAACTCTACATCATCAATGCCTTTAAACTCAGATGCATAAACACTTGCAAGCTCACGCTTTACTTTTAAGAACGCATCAATACTTTCCAACTGAGCACAGCCAATTGCTGCATTGATATTTGGCATTCTGAAGTTATAACCCACTTCGTCATGACTAAAATAATAACCATTAGAAGATTTCGCAGTCGTTGTAAGATGCTTTGCTCTTTTTGCTAGCGCTTCATCATCCGTTACCAACATACCCCCACCACCCGTAGTAATAACCTTATTACCGTTAAAACTAAAAGCAGCTAAATTACCAAAGGCACCAGCATGTACATCGTCTCGATAACTTCCAAGTGCTTCTGCAGCATCCTCAACCAACTTTATGTTATACTTGCTAACAACAGTTTTTAGCTCATCCATCTCAGCCACATGACCAAGAATATGCACAACTACCAAGGCAGAGACACGCTTTTGCGTAGATTTATTATATGCAAAACCATCGCTTCGCATTTCCAATATATCAGCAAGGTAGCCTTCTAATTTTTTTGGGCAAACAGCAAGTGTTTCCCTAGAAGAGTCAACAAAGTGTGGCGTTGCACCAGTATAGCTAATAGCATTAGCCGATGCTACAAATGTCAGGGTGGGGCACAAGACCTCATCATTTGAATTTACACCAGCAAGTAATAATGAGATATGCAATGCAGAAGTGCCATTCACGGTGGCAACCGCATAATTTACACCAATATAACTTGCAAAATCCCTTTCAAATTGATCAACATACTTACCTACAGAAGAAACCCAACCACTATCCAGACAATCTTTTGTATATTTCCACTCATTGCCAGCAAAACATGGCTCATGAAGTGCTAAAAACTCACCATCACGCTGCTGACTTACTTTTTGAATTGCTTTAATAATGAGATCAATATTTGCCATTAAATCATATATAAATCATGTTTATAACGAGCAAGATTTTCTTTCCGCCCAAACCATTCAACTGCTTCTGCAACACCTCGCTCAAAGCCTTCTCTACCACCATAGCTTGGCTTCCAGCCAAATAGCTTCTCAGCCTTTTCTACACCAGCAAACAAGCGCTCGACTTCACTATTCTCTGGTCTTATACGTTGATCATCTGTTTCAATTTCAATATCAACATTCATCACTTTAGCGATAAGCTTAGCGGTTTCACCGATTGAAATTTCAAAGCCACTTCCAACATTCACTACTTCGCCTACAGCCTTATCGCATTTAGCAGCTTCAATAAAGCCACGCGCAGTATCTTTTACATACGAAAAATCACGCGTAGGTGTTAGACTTCCAAGTTTAATTGTTCGCTTTCCTGCCGCCAACTGGGTGATAATGGTAGGGATCACGGCTCGACTCGATTGTCTTGGTCCATAGGTGTTAAAAGGCCTTAGTACCGTAACAGGCGTATCAAACGACTTTTGGAATGATAATGCGATTTGATCCGCACCAATTTTTGAAGCAGAGTAAGGTGATTGCCCTTGCAGGGGGTGCTCTTCAGTAATGGGCACAAACTGTGCAGTTCCATAAACCTCACTGGTTGATGTATGCACCACGCGCTCCACACCCAAATCCTTAGCAGCCTGAACAATATTTAGCGTCCCTTTTACATTGGTATCTATATAGGTATCTGGAGAGTGATAAGAGTAGGGAATAGCAATAAGTGCAGCCAAGTGTAGTACAACATCACAACCCTTCATTGCCTCTCTAACACCATACGGGTCTCTTACGTCACCCATAAAGACTTCAATATTTTGCAATTTTTCTTTATCTAGGGTGTCTAACCATCCCCAGCTACCAAAAGAATTATAAAGCGTAAATGCTTTTACATCATACCCTTGATCAACCAGCATTTCTACTAAGTGAGATCCAATAAATCCGTCAGCACCTGTTACAAGTATTTTTTTATTTTTAAGTTCCATATCCAAAAACAGCCAAATTAGCTTTTATTATCCATAATAAAATTGTGGTTTATATTTATAATTATTTTACTGCTATTGCAAATAACTTTCACTGATACAAAAGATAAAGTAGCGTTTTAGTCTAAAAGAGACTGAAGAATTGTATTGATGATTAATCGCCCTTTATCAGTTAAGCACAGTAAATCACCATCCAATATCAATAACGACTCATCTTCCATCGCTAATATTTTTTTAAGAGGAAGAATTACCTTCCAGTCATCACTAGAAGCAGCACATAGCCTTGCTAAATTAACACCCTCTTTCAATCGCAAACCAAACATCAGCATTTCTTCTAGCGTCTCTTGCTGAGTAAGATCTGCCCTCTGCTGAATACCATGCTGTTTTTGTTGCACTTGCTTCAGCCAGTTTTCAGGATGGTGAATGGTTGTGGTTGCTAACTTGCCTTTATCCGAAGAAAGCCTACCATGCGCGCCTGCGCCAATGCCTATATAATCACCATAGCGCCAATAGTTTAAGTTATGCTGAGATTCATGACCTGCTTTTGCATAGTTTGATACCTCATATGCTATCAAGCCTTTTGCTTCCATCATTTCGTTGGTTAATTCATACATATCCGCCGAGAGCGTATCATCCGGCATCTTAAAATCACCCTTTTGATATTGCCCATAAAATGGCGTGCCTTTTTCGATGGTTAGCTGGTAGAGCGAGGCGTGGCTTTGCATAAACTGCATGGCATCCCCCAACTCATTTTTCCACTCTCTTAATGTTTGCTCTGGTCTTGCATAGATAAGATCAAACGTATAACGCTCAAACAAACTGGCAGCTACTTCTAGTGCATTCAGTGCTTCGCTTGCCGAATGTTCTCTACCCAAAAATTTCAAACTCTGGTTATCAAGCGCTTGAATACCTAGCGACACGCGATTTACGCCCGCTTGTTTAAAGTCTCTCAACTTATCAATTTCGATAGAAGTAGGGTTACCTTCAAGAGTAATTTCTATATTAGGCGTAAGCGTTGCAAGTTGAGATGCTGTTTCGATTAATTTTTCAACAAGGGAAGGGGGCATCAATGATGGCGTACCGCCACCAAAATAAATGCTGGTGATTGTTTTATCTTTTAGAAAATCTTTATAATATGCAAGCTCATCAAGATAGGCCTTAGACCAACTCTCACGTTCAATGGGCTCATCACGCACATGGCTATTAAAGTCGCAATATGGGCATTTAGATTTGCAAAATGGCCAATGAATATAAAGACTAGTTGTGGTCACGTTAAAATTTACCCAAAAATCACTTAAAGCAAATTTCTTTTAACTTACGAAAAGCATCCGCTCTGTGGCTAATTTCATGCTTCACAGCACCTGAAAGCTCTGCAAACGTCTTATCATACCCACGTGGAATAAAAATAGGATCATAACCAAAACCTTTATCACCACGAGGAGGAAAGGTTAGTTCACCCTTAACAGTGCCTTCCACCGTTTCAATATGCCCATCTGGCCAGTAAAGTGACAAAGCACATACAAAATGCGCGGCACTTGACTCCAACCCTTTATTTTTAAGGCGTTCTTCTATTTTGGTCATGGCTGCGTTAAAATCACCCGCATCCCCCGCCCAACGAGCAGAATAAATTCCTGGCTCGCCATCAAGCGCATCCACACAAAGCCCTGAGTCATCCGCTAACGCGGGTAAGTGAGTGGCTTTACTATAGTGCTTTGCTTTAAGTTCAGCATTCTCTTTAAAGCTTTTGCCAGTTTCTTCAGGCTCATCCACATTAAACTCAGACGCAGCAACCATTTGCACATTATAGCCACTAAAAAGCTCTGTAATTTCCATTACTTTGCCTTGATTACCACTTGCTATCAACAGCCTCGTTTCTGAAAACCTACGATGAGACCCAAACATATTACCGCCTTTAAACAATAAGTTATTTATAACTATTAATGTGCATTCTCAATTGCTATGCGCTGCAAGTCACACAAATCTTCAATCGATTGCGTCGCTAAATTTAGAAGCGACAGCAATTCTCTTTGCTCAAACGGCTCACCTTCTGCTGTGCCTTGCACTTCCACAATCTTACCACCATTTGTCATTACGAAATTTGCATCCACCGAAGCAACGCTATCTTCTTCATAATCCAAATCAGTAACGGGATTACCTTGATAAATACCACAAGAAACAGCTGCGATTTGATCAACCAAAGGGGGTTTTTTTAAATTATGACGACGCATTAAGCCCTCACATGCCAAATAAAGTGCTACATAACCACCAGTGATAGAGGCTGTTCGTGTGCCACCATCGGCTTGAATTACATCACAATCCACTACAATTTGGCGCTCACCAAGTGCTTTTAAATCAACCACAGAGCGCAGCGAGCGACCTATTAGCCTTTGTATTTCCTGCGTTCTACCAGAAGGCTTGCCACGCGTGCTTTCACGATCATTACGTGTATGTGTTGAGCGCGGTAACATAGAATATTCAGCGGTCACCCAACCTTTTCCCGTTCCACGTAAAAAGCGCGGCACACTCTCATCTACTGAAGCGGTACACATCACATGTGTATTACCAAATTTCACTAAACATGAACCTTCTGCATAGCGAGAAACCTCCGTTTCAAATGATATTTCACGCAATTGATCGGGGGCTCTGCCAGAAGGACGCATATTTTTCTCCATTTTTTCTTTCCAAACTACTTGTAATTATCTATTCATTGCTTACATATATACGAGTTTGCAAAGTGATTCACAACCAGCAATCCGAGAAAGAGAGATTTAAATATATGTCTGGCAAAAAAATACACGATAATAATGAAAGCGAAAATGCTAATTCTGTAGAGAATGAAGAGGCGATTGAAGCGACCGCACCATCTGCTGAAGCCTTTGAAGAACTAGCAAAAAAGTTCAACAAGCATAGTGTAAAGGGTGAAAAAGAAGGCTCAGCTGAGCAGCTTGAAAAGATAGCAACGCTTGAGCTTGAAGTTAAAACACTCAGCGATAAAATTTTACGCCTCAATGCTGAAATGGAAAATTTGCGCCGCCGCCATCAAAAAGAGCGTTCAGAAGCACAGCGCAATGGCATTAGAAACTTTGCAAGCGATATGGCAAATGTGCTAGACAACCTTTACCGAGCGCTAGATAGCATCGATATCAATGCGATTGAAGAGAATGAAACACTTAAAAATATCCATACTGGTGTAGATATGACTCGTAAATCGATGGAGTCATCATTTGAGCGCTATAATGTTGCGCGTATCAACCCGCAAGACGAAGTGTTTGATCACAATCTACACCAAGCAGTCAGCCAAGTTGAAGATGCCGAAAAAGAATCTGGCACAGTCCTTCAAGTCATCCAACCAGGATATACAATTGAAGGAAAACTGCTTCGCCCAGCAATGGTGATTGTTAGTAAGTAAGCATCACGGAATTTAATATTAAAAAAGCGCCGCCAAATTTTGGTGGCGTTTTTTATGCTTTGTTTGACTTAAAAAAACTCAAACAATCATTCAACTTATCTTCAACCGATTTTCTAAACTTGCCAATCTGCATCACATTCTTCAAGCGACGATCTAAAAACGCCTCGGTTTCATGATAATTTTCCGAATCATCCTGAAGCCAATAGAGCAGGGTAGTATTATACACTCCCGCAAGCGTCATGCGCTTGGTATAGAAGTTAGAATCGCTGGTTTTATCACCAATCATATGCCAAATCTTATCAACTGTTTGATAAGAAACTGAAAGCGAAAATGGTGCATGCAGTGGGTTTGATAAATATTGCACCGTCTTTCTAATCACTTCGCGATGCTCGTCCATCGCTTCAAAACGACAAAGAAGCGCGCCCTTAATTTTACCACCCACACCTTTGAGATCAGCCTCTCTCGCTTTATATAAAGCCTCCATACGCGCATCAATACGCGCTAGAAACAGCTTCACCGCATCCTCAACACCATTAGGGAACGCAATCTCTGCGTATGCTTCATCAAGGCCACTTGCCCTTGCAGATCGCCTTAAAACATGTATGTTCCATCCATCATATGGAATGTTGGGCAGGGCTTTGTCTAATATCATTTGTGCTTTATCTGTCATGAGCCTTATTTTATCAACATTAGCTTGACTTACGCAACTAAAAATAACATAATTACTGACCTTGAATTAACATCCTAGCTTGCAAAAGGGGGTAAGACCATTGGTACAAGTGACTGTACAATCCAATAATGTGGATCAGGCATTACGCGCACTAAAGAAGAAAATGCAACGTGAGGGCATCTTTCGCGAGATGAAACTTCGTAGACATTTCGAAAAACCTTCTGAAGAAAAAAAGCGTAAAGAAGCTGAGGCTGTTCGCCGCCGTCGCAAGCTGGACCGTAAACGTAATAGCGAAGGCTAAACGTTTATTCATCCAGAATAGCTTAAAAGCTCCTTGGCTAAGTGCTGAGGAGCTTTTTTAATACACCAACACTTTTTAAGAATTAGGCTTTTTTAAACATCAGGTAAATTATGCAACTTAAACTTCTCAATCTTCCGCGCACCTTTGATGAAAAAGCTGTTAAACAGCTTTTTAGCGAATATGGCAA
>CAYGTX010000048.1:0-9985 GCA_964352935.1 uncultured Rickettsiales bacterium
CGTCTTAAGTTATGTTATTTTTTCTATTCGTTCTTCATGGTGTGACCCAAGCGAGAGACTTTAGTTTCAAGATAACGTGCATTATGTTGATGAATTTGCATCACGTGCGGTACAGTCGTGATTACCTCAATCCCCAATTCACTTAACCCTTTTGCTTTACGAGGATTATTAGATAAAAGTTTGATGGATTTGATGTTCAGTTTCTTTAGCATTTGTGCTGCTGGTTCAAAAAGGCGCTCATCATCATCAAAGCCTAACACTTCATTGGCATCGACTGTATCTAGACCTTTGTCTTTATAGGCATAAGCGCGAATTTTATTGGTTAGCCCAATGCCACGTCCTTCTTGTTGAAGATAAAGCACAATTCCGCCTTCATCTTCACCCATCAAGCGAATGGCAGTGTGGAGTTGATCTCTGCAATCGCATGCGAGCGATGCAATCAAATCGCCTGTGTAGCATGAGGAGTGAACACGTACTAAGGGTGATTTTTGTCCTTTGATGTCACCTACCAAAATGGCATAATGCTCTTTTCCACCATATGAGGAACGAAAAGCAACAATTTTACTGTCTTCTGCTCCCTTTAACGGTAAATTTGCTGATGAAATTTTATTTAAAGTGGCGATGGTTTGCTTTTGATATTGACTGATATGTTCTTCTGTAAGTGCGAGCAAGCTGCTGGGATAAGGCTTATTGATAGCGCAGATGATAGCGGATGGAAGAAATTCACCAATTTTAATTAAACGCAGCGCCATTTGCTCAATAATATCAGCAGAAACAGTTTCGGATACGCTTGGTTGCTCTTTTAGCTTTGTTAATCCAGCTATTGCACGTGCATGAGAAAGGTCGGTAAACGGCACTTTAACAGGGCTATCAAACTGAATGGATGCGTTAAGCACTTTTGAGCGTGTCGCCGAAATTAATAGGTAGGCTTTTTCATCTGCACTAAATTCGGCCATTAAATCGAGCGATGCTTGATCGATATACTCAATCGGAAGTGCAAGCACGGCATGCGATTCATCTTCAATAATCACGGGTACACCACGCTTAAAATCATCGATGGCTCGTTCTATAAGTAAAATATCGTAATGCGCTAGAGACACGAGATAGAAATCCTATATAATTTGACTGTATCTTGTAACTATTCTAATACTGCGATTATGTCAAATATATGTATCATTAGTCAAAATAAAGTGTGGAAAGAATTACTCCTGCAAAGTGAGCATTTTGCTGAGCAGGTGATAATTGAACAAGCATATGAAGATGCTCTAAACTTTGAGAGCTCTGTCTTTGTTCTTCAGCTTGCATCAGAGGATGCTGAAGCATGGATAAGTCGTTATCATGGTAGTGTAAATATTATTGTACTTACTGAGAAGAAAGCAAAAGCAAGGTTTGAACTGCTTGCTGAGCGTTGGATGAAAGATAAGTCTATTCGCATTGAACTTATTACATTACCCACACGTTTAGAGCTTATTTTTAGCGCTCTTGGGCGCATGCAAGTGACAAAAGAGCCTTCAGTGCCACTCAACACAAGTTCTAATAAGTGGCAGCTATCCTCTAAACATGGATTTCTGTTAAAAGCAGAACATAAAATATCACTTACTGATAAAGAAGTATTATTGCTAGAGGTGCTTTTAAAGCACTATCCTAAGTCTGTTGGTAAAGATAGATTATTAAAAGATGTTTGGCAGTATGGTGAGGGAATAGATACGCATACATTACAAACACATATTTATCGTTTGCGTCAAAAAACAAAAGATTATGGAGGGGTAATTGTCACCACAGAAGAGGGATATTGCCTAAAGGACTTTTAACTCATATAAATTGCAAAAGACCCTTGCAGAAATGGGAGGGGATGATTTTCTGCAAGGGCCTTTTTCGCAAAGGTAGAGTAGTAAATCGTTTGTTTATGAAATCATGTGACGGATTTCATAGTCTTTATTATTGAAGACATATTGAAGCGCTGAATGCGTCTCTGTATTGACTAAAATAGGCGCTTTTGCATTCACTGAAATACGAGTTTCTTGGTTTGGTGAGCGGTGCGTTGTTACGATAAAGAGTACCAAGACTGCATCTGGATTGATTTCCATAACATTACACGCATCTACCAAATCATTTTCTTTGATAAAACAATCTTTGTGATCAGTTGGAATGGTGATAAAGCATAATTCACTGTCATCCACAGATTGTAAAAGCTTGAATTGACCAAACCCTTCTCTTGGAAAGTCGGCGAGACAAAAGTTTAATTGTGCAGGTAAGCCCAAAATGCCATGTGGAAAGTTAATTTGTTTTTCCAAATTAATTTCAATCTCACCAAAACGGCTATGAACCTTTTTTAGTGGGTTCTCAATTTGAGAAGCCTTTTTTTCTGGTGCAGTATTACTTGCAAATCGTGATGCCATTTCCTGCGCCTTATTTTGCTCTGTTGTTTGTTGTTGAACGGTCATAATTCATCCCCTTAAGTTAAAAATATTATAGGTAATCGACTAAGCTTGCACGATTTAAAATTGAGAAAGCATAAAGTGTTGCTTCCAAAACCGCCTCATTCTCGCTTAGTCTTGCTGATGCCTCTACCACATCAGTAGCTGTAATTTTTTGTAATTGCTCAGTTAGAAGGAATGAGACACTTTGAAACGTTTCATTTTGGTTTTCTAAACGAACGACTGTGCCTTTGATGGCTGCATTCACGGACACTATGCCTTCCACTGCATCATTAATCATTTGTGTGGCTCGCTCTAAAACCACGTTCTTTTGTGTTTCACTTAGAGAGTCGGAATCTGCCTCTAAACCAAGGTGAAACGAAGCTATTAGATCCTGAAAGGCTGCATTTGAGGCGGTCACACCATAGCTGATATTTTGAGAGCGGCTGCTTTGCACGGTGGCAATAAAGTCATCGCCTTGATAGTAGTTAGAATTTGGAACGTTATCATCGCCTAAATTGGAGCTTAAGACGACTGAGTCAGCAACCGGTACTGTATCGGTTTTACTCCCAGAAAATAAATAACGGCCTTCAAATGTAACATTCAATGCATTTTGCGCTTCTTTTATAAAAGAAGTTACTTCCGCGCGAAAAGGCAGTTCATCACCCGATGGACTACGCTTCTTAGCAAGTAAAACCGCATATTTTTCTGCAATATCGGATAGTTGATCAACTGATTGGGCTGTCACATTTAGGCGATTCACAATTGTTGAGTTGGATTTTTGGAAAGTTGCTGTTTCCTGAATTTTCGTTTGTAGTGAAACAACGATTTCAGCATTTCCTTCTGCTGCAAGTTGGCGGTATTTCTCATGTTTAAAGCCACTTGATATTTGACGCGTTAAGCTACCCAGCTCACTTTGTTTAGTGTTCATGTCAGCTAGCAACAAACGGCTATAACTATTTCTATTTAAACCTTCTACCATAAAACCTCCTTACGCCTATCTACCCACTGAGTTGAGAAGTTGTTTAAACAACTCGTCAATCACAGAAATGATGCGGGCAACTGCGCGGTAGTTATTTTCTACAATCACAATTTCAGCTAGTTCTTCATCTAAATTTACACCTGAATCTTCCTGGAAAAGCGTTTGAAAGCCGTTCATAATAAGTGATTCTAATTCGTTGTTTTCAATGGCTTGGTTGCCTCTTGTCGCAAGGGAAGAAATGACACCCGCCACATAATCTGAAATGGTTTGTGTTGAAGCAGGAAGGTTACCTGCTGGATCAAATGCTAGGTCAAGCTGACCTAAAATACCAATTCGTTGAGCGATGCTATTGTTACTCTTACCTAGCTCAAAGGTATAAAGTACCTCATTTGAGTTTGCTGGTTGAGCAGAGGCGGTTAAATCACCGACTGCAATTTTATTTGAGTCAGTCAAAATATCACTACGAATGGATAATTCCTGAGCAGCATTATTCGCTTCATATGTATCATTAAAGAAGTTATTAAAACCAAAATAATGCGAGAATCCACGGTTGGTAATAGCACCTTCTTCGCCACTTACGCCTACTTCTTGGCTGTCTAGCTCATTAATAGCGATACCATTTGTGGTGCCATTCACATCTAAGACAATGAAGCCTTGAGTGGAATCATTTGTGATGGTGCGACCATTTGCATCTACTAATTTTGCTGTTAAAAAGCGCTGTGATGATGGGGCTGCCGTAAAGCTACTAGTGCCAGTTACATTTGTGGTTGAAGTAGGCGGAAAACGGTCGTTTAATTTGCCGTTGGCGGCTTCATTAATAGTGTAGGTTACGTCTGCTGATGATGTGTTACCATCTTCATCGGTGACTTGTACCGTTGCTGTAATCGTGTATGGGCCACCAGTACCAGCGGTTAAATCAATGGTGATAGCATCGCCTGTACGTTCTGTTTTGCCTGCATCAAGTGTATAAGCTGAGGGAAGGGCACTTCCTAATACACCACCATTATCAATAGAAAGACCTGTAATTTCAACGGTAGAACCCTGCGCTGCAATATTATCAAGCTCAAAATCTATATCGAATGTGCTGCCTGTTGCAATCGTATCTGAAAGTGAAGCAACGCGAATATTTCTAAGGTTCCCAACAGTCGAAATTGCTTCAGGTGGACCATAATAAGCATTTATTTCATTAATAAGTGATCTAACTGACACTTCACCATCTTGACCGCCATCATTGAGCGATGCGAGGTCTAATGTGAGTGGCTTGTAAAATGTCTCGTTAGGGTATGGGCTGCTCGCTGGAGTACCATCGCTGTTGAGAACAGCAATCAATACTTCACCGCTAAAACCAACTGTTGTTTCACCCGTAACACTCAGTGAACCCGTAAGTGACGATACAGCAGGCATGCTTGATCCGTCATTATGAATCGCATTGACTGCATCACGAAGTTGTGCAGCCACTTGGTCTAATTCTTCTACGAATGCAGGAAGAATTGAATCACGAAGTTCAAGCAATCCCTTAATCTTACCGCCAGTTAGAGAGGTAGTTACTTCCTCCGATGCACCACCTGTAACAAGTGTTTGTGTTTCGTTTGAGGTACCTGTGATTTGGACAATACTTATTTTCTCTAAATCAGTGCCTTCGGTGAATGTGTTGGCAGAATTTGCCGGTGTGTAGCTGAGACGGAATAAATTATCGTCTAATAAACTAAAACCATCGCCTGTTGAAATAAATGAACGGCTATCAGAAAGAATAGTGACATCAATATCAATATACTGACCAAGCTCTTGGATTTTTTCATTCTGTGCTATTGCTAATTGAGTATGACCTGCTGTTCCTTCTCTAAACTCAATAATTTTGGAGTTAATGGTGTTTAAGTCACTTAAAAGACCATTGACTGAGACTAAAGTGTTTGCAATTTCTCTATCTGCTTCCAGTCTCAGCTCTTGGAATTGACCCGCTGCTGTGCTGATAGTATCAGTTAGGTTAATTGCATTGTTCAGTGTTGTAGTTCTGAGTGATGCTAAACCAGGATTATTCGCAAGTTCTGAGAACCCAGAGAAAAAATTATTAAAGAGGTTTGAAAGGCTACCAGCAGCGTTAGGCGTGCCATAAAACTCTTCCGCATTTTTTAAGTAATCTTGTAAAACTTCAGTTCTACCAAGAGCAGAGTTTTGGTTACGAATATTAGCAGCAATACGCGCATCTATTTCAGCTAAAACCCCCGTTACTTCAACACCCTGACCACGTCCTTCAGTCACCACTGTAGCTTGAGTGATTTTTTGTTTTACATAACCTTCAGTGTTCGCATTAGCAACGTTGTGACTATGCACAGATAATGCTTCTTGGTAGGTACGTAAACCTGATAGTGCTGAATTTAGTGATGTGGAAAGGGTCATTGTCCTATACTCCTAGCGGTTAAATCCGCTCATCCAGATTAAGTGGTCTGGTAAATACTTGCTCTTTACTTGCAGAACCATAAGCGCCATTTTTCTGGTAGCAGCGAACGGGAGTGGTTTTTTCACTCACCACACTGCGAATAAGATCTAACACTGCACCATGTGCGGTGTGCGCTTTCTTTAACTCTTTGTGGCCTTCTTGAAGCGTTGCATCAAAAGATTTTGATTTGCTCTTTGCTTCTTCAAGGGCTTCTTTTGAAAATTTCTTTAGAAGCTCTGGATTTGCTTTGAGTGCATTCTTATAACCTTCTAAGATGCCTGCTAACTCTAGTTTTTCTTTATGAGTATCTTTAATTTTGCCGATACGCATTTGTTTAAGAGACATTAAGTCATCCTTTACTAACTCGGATAGGCGAGCGGTAACTGCCATAATTTCATCTAAGTTAAATTCCGGTAGTGGTGTTTCAAAATTCTTCATTGTTGTACCTCCTGTAGTGCTAACATTTCTTTAGCGATGTTATCGGCAAGGCCGATACCGCCTGCTTGGCTTAAAATTTGTCCGTATTCGTTCATCATTAAGCTACGGAAAACATCGTTTCCTGCGCCGCCACCAAAAAGTCCACCTTCTTTATCTTTACTAAAAAGAGGCTCGATCATGGTAGAAAGAAATTGTCCTTCTAGCTCTCTGGCTTTTTCGTAAATTTGCGCTTCGGTGTTACTTGATACTGCTGCTTGCTTTTGCACTTTTTTTGCATTTTCTGCATGCATGTTGCCAGTAAATACGCCGATTGGTGTCATTGCATCCATGTTACTACCTCGTCTCTACTTCAGCCTGCAATGCGCCTGCTGCTTTGATGGTTTGTAAAATGGTGATTAAATCGCGTGGGCCTATGCCAAGAGAGTTTAATCCTGTCACTAAGTCACTCAGTGAAGCGCCTTGATTTAACATTGCCATTTTAAGGCCCGGCTCTTCACTTACGTTAATATTGGTTTCGGTTGCAACTACTGTTTCTGCGCCATCACCTGAAAAAGGAGTAGGTTGAGAAACAAGGGTTCTTTCGCTGATATTTACAATTAAGTTTCCTTGTGCAACCGCCACTGTGTCAATACGAACATTCTCACCCATCACAATCGTACCTGAGCTTTCATCAATTACGATGCGAGCAGGTTGGTCTGGCTCTATCATTAGTTGTTCAACATCGGCTAAAAGGCCAATAACATTGTCGCCATAAAGCTCGGGTACTTTTAATTCAACAGTACCTGGGTCAAGTGCTTCAGCAGATTCACCACCCACTAATTCGTTAATGGCTTCTGAAATTTGGCGGGCAGTAGAGATATCTGGGTTTCTAAGCGCTAAGTTAAGGCTTTCCATATTAGCTAATGCAAAATCAATTTCACGTTCAATGATAGCACCACTTGCTACAAACCCTGTGGTTGGAACACCTTTACTCACAGAAACACTTCCAGCACTGGCTTCAAATCCACCAATGGCAACTTGACCTTGTGCTACAGCATAAACTTCACCATCAGCACCCAAAAGCGGCGTGGCGAGAAGAATGCCGCCTTCAAGGCTCTTAGCGTCCCCTAGGGTGCTGACAGTTATATCAATGTGGCTACCTTGGCGAGAGAATGGAGGGAGCGTCGCAGTGACGGTCACAGCGGCCACATTTTTGGTCTTAAGTTGAGTGCCTTTAGTATTGATACCAAGGCGGTTTAGTAAATCTACTAGGCCTTTTTCAGTAAAGGCTGAGTTTTTAAGGTTGTCACCTGAGCCGTTCAGGCCAACTACCAGCCCATAACCTACCAATAAGTTGTCTCGGATGCCTTCAAAATATACAATGTCCTTAATGCGAGAGGCGGCGTGTGCTTCAGGTATCTGAATCCACAGGCCAAGAACCAACATTGCAATCAAGCGCAGCGAGAGAGAAGCGCGTGAAAAGCGGTAGAAACAATTCTGGTAGGTTACGTTGTTCATTTATCTTTCTCTTCTTTCCTTTATGCTCATTGTCAGTGAGCTTCCGCCAAACATTATGCGAGAACCGTGCCAACATAGAAAACGCAAGGAAATTCAAGGGTTTTTTGGCCGCTGATGTGTTGTGACGCAGGAATGTGTGCACTAATTCTTTATGAAATAGTTATAAGGTAGGAAATTTTTTCCTATTTCTTATTTAAACGGGAAAGTTTTGCCGTTTTGAAGGTGTTATTTGCTATATAGAGTAATTTATACCATATTCTAATTTGGAATAATCATTGTTTAGGTAGTTAAGCATGGATTCATCAAAATCATTAAACTTTAATATTTATAACCTTCTATGGGCTATTGTATTCATAGTGGTATTTACTTGGTCTGCTATTGCACCTAAAGATTATTTTACGTGGTCACTTGAAGTTGCTCCTGCAGTGATAGGGGCATGTGTGATTCTTATCACGCATAACTCTTACAGGCTGACACCGCTTATTTATACATTAATACTAATACACTGCATTATTTTGATGGTAGGTGGGCATTACACCTATGCTGAGGTTCCGTTGTTTGATGATTTAAGGGAAATATTTAATCACTCCCGTAATCATTACGATAAGGTTGGGCATTTTGCACAAGGCTTTGTGCCAGCGATGATTGCGCGTGAAATAGCTATACGCAATCGCATCTTTACGCATAGCGGTTGGCGCTTTTTCTTTATTGTGTGTTTTTGTTTAGCATTTAGTGCGTTTTATGAATTGATAGAATGGTGGGTAGCACTGCTAACAGGTGAGGGAGCTGATGCGTTTCTTGGTTCACAAGGTTATGTGTGGGATACGCAGTCGGACATGTTATTTGCTTTGATAGGAGCTGTTTTAGCGCTTATATCTTTGAAAAAGATGCATGATAAGCAACTAAAGAAGGCTGGTTTTTAGCCTCTGACAATCCAGCCACCACCAATAAGCCTGTCACCGCTATAGGCTACACATGCTTGACCAGGGGTGATTGCGCGTTCAGGAATCGGAAGAGAAACCGTTGCGTAACCATCGGCAAGAGGTGTGATAGTTGCTGTAATAGGTTGTTGTGCATAGCGCACCTTTATTTCCGCCTCAATCGGTGTTGATGGTACTTGTGGCAATAGCCAGTTAAGGTCACGTATCTTAAACTCTGTAGTGCCTAAAGCTTCCACAGGGCCAACAATCACCTGATTCTTTTCGGGGTCTAGTTTGATAACGTAAAGTGGATCTGGCCATGCTATGCCAAGTCCGCGACGTTGCCCAACTGTATAGTTGATGATGCCTTGATGCTCACCTAAAACATCACCATTCATATGCACTATCTCGCCGTCATCTAGCGCACCGGGGCGCATTTTTTCAATCACTTTGGCGTAGTTGCCATCAGGCACAAAGCAGATATCTTGTGAATCTGGCTTATCAGCGACTTCTAAGCCAAAACGCTCTGCCATCGCTCTGGTTTCTGGCTTGCTAAGTCCACCAAGTGGGAAATGTAAGAAATTCAACTGTTCTTGCGTGGTGGCAAACAAGAAATAGCTCTGATCTTTGTTTTTATCAAACGCGCGATGAAGCTCAGCGCCATTATCGCCTTCTTGGCGTTGTACATAATGCCCTGTTGCAAGTGCATCTGCTCCTAAATCTTTGGCGACTTTGAATAAATCACGAAATTTGACGGATTGATTGCACTTTACACACGGAATAGGGGTCTCGCCACGTAAGTATGAATCAGCAAAATCATCCATTACGGATTCTTTAAAGATGCTTTCATAATCTAATACATAATGCGGGAAGCCAATTTTATCGGCTACATTGCGTGCGTCATAAATATCTTGCCCAGCACAGCAAGCGCCTTTCTTCTCTAGGGTGACGCCTAAATCATAGAGTTGTAAGGTTACGCCAATGACTTGATACCCTTCATGGTGCAATAAAGCCGCAACGGCAGAGCTATCAACGCCACCCGACATGGCAACCACCACTTTGGTGTCTGCGATGGCTTTATCTTTAATGAAACGGTTTTTAGTCATAATCTATGCCTCTTTGAGGCGTGATATATAATCTAAAATGTAAAAATATGCAAGTTTGCCAATGGCTAAGGCAGTTTAGCTGCATATTTAAACGATTATAATAAAAAAACTGAGGTGTGTTAACGATTTCTTAACATTTTATTGCTATGATGAAATTGTCGTCACGATATTCCTATATTGTGACGCAA
>CAYGTX010000049.1:0-9802 GCA_964352935.1 uncultured Rickettsiales bacterium
TTATCTTGTTTACCGAATTCTTTTGAGCCTGCAAATTTTTGATGGCTTGGGAGTTCCTTCGCTCTATCATTACCCCACTTCCAGACTTTTTTGTTGCCATTGTCGGTATCTGGAAACAGCACCGTTTCATCGGAACGGTGTTCTTCAATATTTATCCATTCTTTTGCTTTATTATCCCATTCCATTTCAGGAATTCTAAATTCAGAACCATTATAATAAATTGGGTAATACTGCTTTGGGCGATCTTCCTTATTGGAATCCGTTCCAGTTTTTCTAAAGTTTTCCCACAAGAATTTATTTCCATTTTCGTCAGTTTCACCATAACGATCATTTTGTTTGTCTGATCGATCTAATCTTCCAACACTTGAAATAGAAGATGCATCTTTTGCATAAAATAAACCAAATTCATGATTAACAGCAAAACCTTTGACTGTGCTTCTGCCTTGGGGGTTGTTTCTAATTAGTGCTGTTGCGAGATGATTATCCTCGTTAAAAATGCTGTTTAGTAGTGGTGATAAATTATTTATCTCCGCGTCATCTATTGTAATACAGGTTATTGAATCTTCTGACATTAATGGGATAGAGGCCAGAACCCTGTTTTCAATAAAGCTCATCCAGGAAGAATGTTTGAAGCTATTTTTGTAAATAATTTCTGATGCGCTCGTATTATAAGGTGGATCAATGTAGATGCACTTTACTTTCTCTTTATACCGCTCCTGCAGCAGGTTCAGCGCCTGGAAGTTTTCGCTGTTGACCATCACGCCGTCGGTTTGCTCATCCAGATTATCAAACAGACTGAGCAGGCGATATTTGAAGGCGGCATCAAAAAATTTTGTATCCAGCAGCAGCTTGTCATTGGCCTTCAGGAAGACTGGCTTTAGGGGGGTGCTGTAGCCTTCCAGATCATCAATAGCGAACAGCTTCACCCATTCTTCGCGCTGCTTTTCATTGGCCGCGATGATGGGCAGCAATTCATCCTCCGCCTCACTGCCGATGATATGATCCAGCGTGAAGCAGTAATGCGTTTCCAGCACAAACTTCTTTTTGAGCCATAGCTTTTTCTGGAAATCTTCCAGCTGCGCCAGAAATTGGATGATCTTTCCTGCTACTTTGCGCATCGCCTTCACCTTGGCAAGGTAGGTTTCCACCTTTGGTGCGGTTTCATTCTCAATATCATCAAGATGCATGATTTCATTTTTGATATAGAAATCCAGCTCCTGCCGCAGGAAACGGCCTAAATCTTTATGGATGAAGTAATCAAAGCTGTGCTTGGCTGTGTAGTCACTCACATGTTTTTCCAGCAGGGTGCGATCTTTGTTTTTCTCTGTTGGCGCTTTTTCGCTCAAGCCAAAGCTGTTCACTTCCGCCAGATTAAGCAGCTGCTCCAATGTTTCTTTCGTGATTTCATCTTGCTTGCGCTTGCCATCATCGGGGCGATATTCAAAGCGGATGGTTAATTCATCAGCGGTTGCCACTGTTGGCGCAGCCTCATGCAGAACAAAGCGGCGCTCTTTGCCTTCTGCGGCTTTGTTGTTCGCCACTTCTGTGCCGCCAGCCACCACTTCAAACCGTACGCGCTTACCGCCAGCAGTTTTGAAGCTGTAGTTTTTTAGGTTTTCCGATGTCTTGATGTAATACTGGTCATGGTTTGCCCAGTGTAACTTCACTTCCTCGCCTTCATACGGCAGGGCATATACGCCTTCCTTATAGCGGCGCAATGACATGAAATCACCATCGGAATAATAGCGTTTGAAGAAGTTATAGAGATCGGAGTAAATCTCGTTTTCCAGCTTGCCCATATCCACCGACTCGCTGAGCTTGGCACGTAGCTCCTGCACTTTGGGGGATGTTTCAGGGTCAACACCAGCATCGTTTAGGCTGGCAATCAGTTTGTTCAGGTCATCCTTTGCGCTGGCTCCACCTGCAGGTTGGTATTCTTCAAGAATGGTTCGCACTTGCGGCAGCAGGTGCTTATCAAGGAATTCAGTCACTTCCCCGCGCTTCTGGTTCATGATACGGTATAGGCCGAAGTCGAGATCGCCCCGATCCAGCTGGAACATCTCTCGGAGTTGTTCCTTTAGCTGCTTAAATGCCTGTGTTTCCTGTTGTGCCATAATTTTATATTTTCCTTTAATTCTTAGTAGATATTTTTTTATGCAATTTTTTTTTAATTATTTCGAGCGTTTCTTCAATTTTCTCTAAATCGTCAACACTTAACATATTTCTATTTAAAACAATGGTATCCAGCATAAAATCTAAAAATTCATTTTTACTGTAAATCCCTTTATCAACGACAATATCTCCTTCTCTAATTGGTATTGGAAGCGCTTTCTTTATTACTTGAAATTCAGAGATTTCGGCATCCGACAAGGCAAAAAATTTCCCTCGAAATGTTTGTCTTTCTTCATCCCATAATATTTGAAAGTGATTCTCGCACCTCAGGATAATAAGCCTTTTGTCATCGTTTTGTGAAATAGTATTAATCAAGCGGCTTGCAGAAGTAATATCTCCATGTTTTTTAGCGTGCAATAAGGCATCTCTAAACTTTTCATTAAAATATTCCCTAAACTCTACACGCTCCGGAGACCATAATATTGGCATATCATTTTTTAACTTCTTAATTGTCATTTCTATAATTCTATTACTTTAATATTTAAATCACTATCCACCGAAGGGTGAACAACTCGTCTGTGGTGACTTTCTGCTGCAGGCTGGCCTGTAGCTGATCTTTCATTTTCTTTGCTTTTTCTTCTATCTCGTCCTCAATATCATCAAGGCGGTTACGTAGTTTTCGGCGCTTTTTCGTTAACTCCAGCTCTTTCTGCTGAAGCGCGGCTTGTTCCTCAACTGTTTCTGCCAAGCGCACCTGACGACCAACCGCTTTGATTTGCTCGCGGATGTCTTTTAGCTCTTTCTCGGCGGCAAGGATCATGTCGTCTGCCCATTTATCGATACGGGCATGTTCCTCACGGAAAAACTGGTTGTTGTATTCCATTACACGGTTAAGCGTGGCATTGTGACGCTGCTTCTCTTCGGTTATGATTTTGCAGTGTGTGTCATCGGGCATCGGTACTTCGCCTTGCGCTGCACCGAAGCAGTTAAACAACTTCTGGCAAGTCTCCTGATCCAGCATTGTGCCGTCATCATTAGCGGCAGTGAATACCAGCTCTTCGTGTCTATCGAATGAGTCGATGGTCAGCTTACTCAGCTTCATCCAACCTGATTTGCCCTTTAACTCCTCAACCACTGAAATGCGTGTAGGGTGATTGGATATATCAAACGCCACGGTTTGAACGGGTAAATCCTGCGCGAGCACTGTATCGATCACATGCTCGCCAAGTGGGTGAGAAAGGCGGTAAAGGTAACGCCCTGGAATATTTTCTTTATCTTTGCGAATCAGGTGATAGGTGCCTGTAGCCGCTCCGCCATATGGCGCTTTCTTTAGGTCAAACGCAAGCTCATTATCATCAAAGCTGGCATGGCTGCCTAATATCACCTTGGTGGTTTCCCAGAACATCTTACCGATTTTATCCAGCTGTGCCTTGGCGCTATCCAGCTGCATTTTTAGGCGTGAATGAACATCTTCATCGAAATTATCGAATAGCATCTGCCGAGCATCGTCCATACGAGCTTTGATTGTTTCATCCAGCTCTGACTGTAGCTTGTTGAATGCAGTTTCGATTTCTTTGGGGTTTCGGCAGGTTTCGTAGATTTCAAGAATACGTTTTTCAAAGTCTACGCCCGATTCTATAGTACCTAGAACCTCATCAGATGCGCCGAAAACACCTTGAAACAAATTGAACTTTTCTTCTAAGAGCTGGTGGACGCGCAAGTCTGCATCATTGCGCTGGTTTAGGAAGTTAATCACCACTACATCGTGTTTTTGTCCATAGCGATGGCAACGACCTATACGCTGCTCAACTCGCTGCGGATTCCATGGCAGGTCGTAGTTTACTAGAAGAGAGCAGAATTGTAGGTTTATACCTTCTGCGGCAGCTTCGGTAGCAATCATGATTTCAGCTTTATCCCTAAAGTGCTCAACAAGTGCAGAACGTATATCCACCACCTTAGAACCAGAGGCGCGGCCATTCATACTATTATCTTTTACCCACGCCTCATAAATTTCTTTTGACTCTTTATCTGTGTTGGAACCATTGAATAAGGCGATTTTACCATTATAACCGTGAGCATCGAGAAAGTTTTTTAGATACTCTTGAGTACGCCTGGACTCAGTGAAAATAAGAGCTTTCTTCTGTGCTCCCATATTGGCCATGCTGTCAAAACCTGCTTCAAGCGCGGTCAGCAGGGCATGAGACTTTGAATCCGTCTTTATTGCCTCTGCCATGGCAATGAAGCTATCTAACTCCTGTATCTCAGCGACTAGCTTCTCACGATCAAACTCTGGATCTTCTTCCACGTTATCAAGCAGCTTATTTTCGTCATCTAGAATATCATCTTCAATGTCCTGCGAATAAATCAAATCATCAATAAATTTCTCGTCATCTTGCGGGAGCCCGTCGAGAATATCCTTAAGGCGATTACGCATTGTTTTTAATGTTCCAGAAACGGCAAAAGATGACGATGCTAGCAGTTTCCGAAGAATTAAAGATGTGAGTTGGCGCTGCCTATGAGGAATTGCATATGTATCACCGCGCAATAAAAATGTGGAGATTACTTCATATAGCTTTTGTTCTTCATCCGTAGGATTAAACGGACGAGTGAGAGCTTTTCTTTCAGTATAAGGAATATACTCAAGCACTTGAGAGCGCAGAGTTCTTTTGCAGAATGGTAATAACCGCGTTTTGAGATCTTCAATGTCACCTTTTGAATTAGTATATTGTGCTCGAAAAGAAGTAACATCGCCAAATATACGATCATCTATTAAGGTTGCTAGGCCGTACAGTTCAAGCAAAGAGTTTTGCAGTGGTGTTGCTGTGAGCAACACTTTTTTGGTGTCATCAAGTGCCCATTTAAGGTTTTGACCAATTTTATTGCTAGGCCTGTAAACGTTGCGCAACTTGTGAGCCTCATCAATTGCAACCATATGCCAGTCAATAGATCGGACTTGCTCTTTCATTCTACTGGCAAAGTGATATGAGCAAATTACGACTTTATTTTTAATATCGAATGGGTTTTCTAGCCCTTGTTTTAATAAATCTTTATATGAGCGCGCCTCCAAAACAATGGAAGGAAGGTTAAATTTATCTTCCAGCTCGATTGCCCATTGCTTTCTAAGTGACGCGGGGCAAACGACCATCAGCTTTCGTTTTCTTTCTGCCCATAATTGACATAGAAGCACACCAGCCTCTATTGTTTTACCAAGCCCAACTTCATCTGCTAGAATCACACCCTTAGAGATTGGTGACCTAAGTGCAAAGAGAGCAGCCTCGATTTGATGTGGATTCAAATCCACACAGGAGTCAAACAATGAGCGCGAAAGCCTACCCACATCGCTTGATGCGTTATGTTTCACAATTTCATTTGCGAAATACTTTGCGTGGTAGGGCGTGCTCTTAAATTTCATTATTCACCAATATCCAAAAAGTTTTGAGCTGCTTAGTCTAAGTCAACCCTACACCACAACACCCTCATTAACCAACGAAATAAGCCACTTCCATGGCTTCTTGTATTCTATTTAAAAGCATAAAACGAGGGTAAATATCAATGTTTTTAGAACTTCTAGAGAAAATTTCATCCTGCACCAACAAACTATTTTCAGTAAGAATTTTCTTTAATCTCAAATTATCCATTTTTATCTCCTGTTCCACGCATTTAGATTCCCTGTTATTAAAATAAGGAAATTATAATTAGAAAGCGCTACAACTGAAGGTTAGCAAGGGGTTAAGAGCAACTGCCTACACCACTTAACAAGAGTTATCCCTGTTATTTTTTGAAAATTCCCTGTATTTTGGCACTTAACAGGTAAAATTGAGCAAGTGACAGCTAAAAGTTCGAATCTCTCTTAGCCCATAAAAGGATTCGAATGTAGGATTGTGAGCGAAGTGTTACGCTACTCATCTTGCACAGCCATTTATTATTTGTCCGCCTCGGACAGACTCTTAAAAATATTTCATTTTGCGGAAATAATCCTAAAATAGTTAGGCGTGTATAATGCGTTCTTATTATAAGCTATATAAAAAACCTTTCAGCAAGTAGATACCATGAAAAACATTCACCACATCGCCATTCAAGTGAAAGACATTAAAGAAACGCTCGCATGGTATGTTGAGACCTTTGGCGCAGAAGTCGAATATCAAGATGATAGTTGGGCAATGCTCAAATTTGGCAACACTTCGCTTGCATTGGTGTTACCAGAACAGCACCCTTATCACTTTGCCATAGAGATGGATAATGCTGAATCGTTTGGTGAGTTGACCAAACATCGGGATGGCACTGCCTCTATTTACATTAAAGACCCTTCTGGTAATAATGTTGAGATATTAAAAACCACGGGTGCTAAATGACACAACTAAGCTCTCCTAAAACTTACGATGCGGTTGTGATAGGTGGGGGTCCAGCCGGCACACAATGCGCTTTATGGCTGAAGATGCTGGGTTACACACCCATCATTCTTGAAAAGAACACTATGCTTGGGGGGCAAACCTTAATCAACCCCTATCCCGATGCATGGAATGTGGCATATAAAACCCTAACAGGCTATGAAATGGCCGAGCAAATCCATCTAAACATTCAAAACGAGCAAATTGCGACCTGTTTTAATGTGCGAGATATTGCGATAAGCGAGCATGAAAAAGGTTTTGATCTAAGCTTTACAGCAGATGGAAAACCTCGCTCATTACAAAGTGGCTATCTTGTCGTTGCCACGGGTGTTGCAGCCAATGATGGC
The DNA here is from genome assembly GCA_964352935.1 of uncultured Rickettsiales bacterium. GTDB lineage: Bacteria > Pseudomonadota > Alphaproteobacteria > Rickettsiales > CAYGPX01 > CAYGPX01. The sequence continues at coordinate 6,848 of CAYGTX010000049.1, forward strand.
GGTATCAAAAGTGCCCACGACATTATTATTGGCCCTGGCAAGGTGATTGAAGCAACAAATTTTCATGATAAATACGTTTTTATTCTTGGCGGAGGGGACAACGCATTCGAAAACTATCTTAAGATAAAAGCTAAAGGCGCAAAATCAGTTAAGATTTTTGCACGGCACGTGCGGGCAATGCGTAAATTCATTGAAAAAGTCCCAACTGAAAATTTATATGTGGGAGAATATGAGGTAGATGACGCTCACAAAACAGTCAACGGCAAAGCATGCGACTTAATCTGTGTGATGTATGGCTGGAAGCCAGCATTTAAACTCCCAGATAATTTAAAGGTCTTGATAGATAGCAAGGGGTTTATAGAAGTAGACGAACAGTGTAAGACCTCTCACCCCAGAATTTTTGCCATTGGTGAATCCACCAGAAGGCAACATCCTTGCGTCACCAATGCAATGTCAGACGGCATTGTTGCGAGCAAAGCCATCCAGAAGCTATTGGCTTTAATTGTTTAACATAAACAGTAGTTAAAGCTGTATGTGATACGTGTCCTTTATCCGTTGAGAAGCTTATCAATGTCCTCTTGCGACATGCCATCACCTTCATTGATGGAAGGACCTGAAAGCAAGCCATCATCTGGCTGCTGATCTTGTGGATCATCTGAACAGGTTTGCTGCATGAGTTTGAGTGCCTTACCCATGTGCTGAGAGGCAATATCTTCAAAGGTACATAATTCTAAGGCACTTGATATTTTTGCATTTAGCTCGTTGCGTAGATCATCTTGATCTAAATCTGCAATCAATGCGCGCATTTCATCAAAAATATCCAGTATGCTCGACACCGCTTTCTCGGAAAGGCTAGAAGCCGCTTTTACTTGCTCTACCGCATCAATGATTTTTTGTTTTTCACTCTGCCCTATTGTGCTATCGGATGAGCCATTACTAGCACTACCTTCTTTCAACACGGCCGAGAAGGCTTCTTGCAACTCACTTTTTTGGAGCAAGACGCTGTCGCCATTGGCATATTCACCCATAATTTCTTTAATTAAACGCTCTACCGAGTTAGGCATCAGCCCTTGATTTTCACTAAAGAAGCGCTCAATGGCTTCATTCTTCTTTTGGTTCTCGCCTACCATCTTTTTCTCCTCTTTCTTAAGCCCTAAAGCTAGTCAGCACTTACATAATGCCTAAGGTCATATTGATTTTTTGCTTCAGCGTTTGAGCAGTCAGTGGCTTTGCCACATAGTTATTCACCCCAGCTTGCTTTGCTGCAATGATATTTTCAGGCTTCACTTCCGCTGTTACCAAGATAAATGGTACAGCCTTCACTTGCGGGTCCGCCGATGCTCTTACTCGCTTCAAGAACTCAAGCCCGTTCATGTTTGGCATATTCCAATCCGATATGATAATATCATAACGCTTTGATTCCATCTTTTTAAGTGCCTCTAGACCATCTAAGGCTTTATCCACCTTAGTAAACCCAACTTCGCCTAACAAGCCATGAATGATCTGAAGCATGGTTCGGTGGTCATCCACTAATAACACTTCATAATTTGCATACACACTCATAATTACCTTTTCTCCTCTTTCTAATTCAATTTATTCTAACATTAATGCAGTATGTTTAATACTTCTTCCGCCATTTGATTGAGCGACACTTCTTTACCAACACCACCCAGCTCCATCGCCATTTTAGGCATACCATACACGACGCACGAGGCGGCATTTTGCCCTAATGTTCTGGCTCCTGCTTCACGCATCGCAAGCATGCCCTCTGCGCCATCCTTGCCCATACCTGTCAGAATAATGCCTACAGCATCTTCTCTTACTTCTCTGGCGATACTGTGAAATAGCACATCGACTGATGGCAAGTGGTTTGTTACACGCTCTGCACCTTTGCGAATCGCATATAAGAAAGCGCCTCGCCTTACGATTTCGGTATGTAAACCACCCGAGGCAACATAAATTGTGCCTTTCTCAAGCTTCATTTCTTCTGTAATTTCTTTCACGCTACATTGGCAAATCGTATCAAGCCGCGATACAAAAGAAGGCACAAAGCTATCTTGTATATGCTGCACAATCACCATGGGAGGAATGTTATCTGGCAATAATGGTAAGAAGTCATGCAACGCCTGCACCCCACCCGTTGATGAACCTAAACCAATAATTTTATATGGGTTGGTAGCAGCAATTCGCGCCCTTGCATTAGCAATGACTGATGGCGCTGCATCTTGCTGTGAGCGATTTGTTACATTGGCGACCGCCGCCATTTTCACTTTTGCACGCAACTCTGCTGCAAAAGCATCCATCACCTTATCATCGCCTTCCATTGCAGGCTTGCCAACACATTCAACTGCGCCAATCTCTAGCGCTTTAATGGTAGTGGACGTACCTCGTTGCGTTAAAGTAGACACCATCACTACAGGCATTGGGCGCAAAAGCATGATTTTCTCTAGGAAAGCAATACCGTCCATTCCTGGCATTTCAACATCCAACGTAACCACATCAGGATTTAAGAGTTTTATGGCTTCCCTTGCTGTGGGAGCATCTTCTGCTGTACCCACAATTTCTATCTCTGGGTCTGAGCCAATAAGCTGGGTTAGCAAACCGCGCATAAGAGATGAGTCATCTACAATCAGTGTTTTAATCGCCATAATTATTTCTCGAATAGCTCTACAAAATCATTGGCTTTGTCTTTATCCAACGTTTGTTTGAAGTTTTTCTCTTCAGTAATAACTTTCTCAACATCTTTGATGCCTTCAACCCTACGCATCATCACTTTGCCTGTGTCACCACAAAAATGCACCCGTCTGGCATAATCACCACCCAAATCACTGGCGACCAAATTCAGCCCTTCATTTTCAATATATTCTTTAATGAATTTGATGTTTTTCTCACCCACATCAATGGTCGAATTGGGCAACACCTTACCGCCACCAAAGATTTTCACCTCAAGGCGTG
>CAYGTX010000050.1:0-9771 GCA_964352935.1 uncultured Rickettsiales bacterium
GTGGAAATCGCGCAATTTGTACAATTTAAATTGCAAGATGAAACCCCAAAAGTAGTGCCGATGGAGTTGGTTTCGCGTTTGGAAGAAATCAATGTGGCCGAGATTGAATATGCCCACGGGCAACCCATCATGCAATATCGCAACCAGATTATGCATCTTTGCCTATTAGATGGAAATGACAGCTTGCCAAAAGAAGGAACTATCGAGGTGTTGGTGTCTTATAATGGGCAGCATGTCATTGGGTTGGTGGTGAAAGATGTGATAGATATTGTGCATGCCTCTCTCACACACGAAATAGAGCGCGAAAGCGATGGCTATATGGGCTCGGTAGTCATTGGTGGTAGAGCGTGCGACATTATTGATGTGGAATATCATTTTGTACAAATATTTGGTGGCAGTTTGCCCAATATCAGAGCGTCATTAGAAAGTGAGATTCAGGGCAACGAAGCCAAACCTGTAGTGTTGTTTGTGGAGGATAGTCCTTTCTTTCGTAAATTCATTCCGCCTGAATTTGAAGCGGCTGGCTTTGCGGTGTTAACAGCAACGCAAGGCGAACATGCGTTACAAATATTAGAAGCACACCCCGAAGTCTCACTAATTGTAACGGATATGAATATGCCCTGCATGAACGGGGTGGAGCTTTTAGCCGCATGTAAAAGTGATGAACGATTCGCCCACATGCCCATTATCGCGCTGTCATCTCACCAAGAAGAGGAGATGACCTTGGGTGCGCCACTGGATGGTATTTTTGCCTATGTCTCAAAAAATAATCATGCGGAACTGGTAGAAAAGGTGAAAGAAGCATTGGGTGAAATAAAACAGTCAGCATAAAGGTGTGTGATATGGAAAATGTAGCAATCAAAGATGATGACATGCAAGAAGATATTCTGCAATTGGTGCGTATGCAAGCAGGGGGGCATGCATTTGCGATAGAAGTAGCACATGTGTGCGATGTGTTGCAGCAAATGGATATATCACCCATTCCGCTTGCACCAACAGACGTGGTAGGGGCGCTCAACTTGCGTGGGCGCGTGGTAACGGTGATTGATTTACGCATCAAGCTGGGGCTGGAGGTGAAAAATATTGCAGAATCAAAAGGTTTAGTGATAGAGCAAAACGGAGAACTTTATTGCTTGCTCGTGGATAAAGTGCTGGAAGTGGTGGATGTGCCGCCTGATGATATTCAGTCGCCACCGCAGCATCTATCGCCCCAGTGGCTGGAAGTGGCTAAAGGGGTGTATCCACTAGGTGAGGCGTTGGTGGTAGTATTAGAGATCAAACTGAGCTGAAATGATGGGCTGTATTTGTGGCGAATAGTTCGTTTGAGATAAGCCTTCACCAGTACTTGCCAAAAGCGAGTTTTTTTTGTAGAACATGCAGCGTAAATTTGGTGATACAGTCGTTTCACATAAGAATAGTACATCAAATAGAAACAACTATAAAAGCGCGAAGGCGCGCCGCCACACATGTGGCGAAAGCCTACGTGGCAATTGAACGAATATCATTTTGCGCCAAAATTATATTAAACAAACTATACAACTTTCAAAACGAGACAAAAGAATGACAGCAGCTGCAAAACACCCTGAAAACACTCAAAATTTCCGTACTGAAAGTGATTCATTTGGTGATTTACAAGTACCAGCGGATAAATATTGGGGTGCGCAAACCCAACGTTCGCTTGGTAACTTTAAAATTGGTACTGAAAAAATGCCTGAGCCATTAGTGCGTGCGCTTGGTGTGTTAAAGCTTGCTGCTGCAAAAACTAATATGAAGCTTGGTGTGTTAGATGAAAAACTCGGAAACGCCATGTGCCAAGCCGCACAAGAAGTGGCGGATTTAAAATTAGTGGAGCATTTCCCACTTGTGGTATGGCAGACTGGTTCTGGTACGCAAACCAACATGAATAGTAACGAAGTGATTTCGAATCGTGCGATTGAAATTTTAGGCGGTGAAGTGGGCTCTAAAAACCCAGTACACCCGAACGACCATGTGAATATGGGGCAGTCGTCGAATGACACATTTCCAACTGCGATGCATATTGCTGCGGTAGAAGAAATTCATCACAAATTGATTCCTGCACTGGAAGGGCTGCGTGATGCACTCAAGAAAAAATCGGAAGCCTTTGCAGATATTATCAAAATTGGTCGTACCCACTTGCAAGATGCTACCCCTATCACCTTAGGGCAGGAATTTTCAGGCTACTACACCCAAGTGGAATATGGCATTGAGCGCGTGAAAAATACATTGCCACGCTTATATCAATTGGCGCAAGGTGGCACAGCCGTTGGAACGGGTATTAACTCGAAAAAAGGTTTTGATGTTGCATTTGCTAAGGAAGTAGAGAACATCACCAAGCTTCCATTTGTAACAGCGCCTAATAAATTTGAAGCACTGGCTGCGCATGATGTGATAATTGAAGCAAGCGGTGCGCTGAATGTGTTTGCTGCAAGCTTGATGAAAATTGCCAACGATATCCGCTTGTTAGGCTCTGGCCCGCGTTGTGGTTTGGGTGAACTTAGCTTGCCAGAAAACGAGCCGGGTTCGTCTATCATGCCAGGTAAGGTAAACCCTACCCAGTGTGAAGCTGCAACCATGGTGTGTGCGCAAGTGATGGGAAATCACACTGCTATCACAGTGGCTGGCTCTAACGGCCATTTTGAGTTAAATGTTTTTAAGCCAGTGATGATTTATAACTTGCTACAATCCATTCGTTTAATGGCTGATACGTGTAACAGTTTTGTTGAAAATTGTGTAGATGGTATTGAAGCAAACCGCGAGCGTATTGAGCAATTGCGTGATGAGTCGTTGATGTTAGTGACGGCGCTTAATCCGCATATTGGTTATGATAATGCAGCAAAAATCGCAAAGAAAGCACATAAAGAAGGCACAACGCTGAAAGCAGCTGCCATCGATTTGGGGCTTTTAACCGAAGAGCAGTTTAAAGAGTGGGTGCGTCCTGAAAAGATGATTGGCCCGCGCGATTAGTTTTTATGCTTCTATCGCAGGTGCTTACCTGTAATATAGAGTTGAATAAAGAGTGGGTTTTTCTAAACTTATACTAAGAAAACCAATCGCTATTATCACTTATGGTTGCTTTATTTTGAAAGCACATTATAATGCCTGCAACGCTATATGGGGCTTAATTGAATGCCTGACTTAGCAAAGTTTAACTTATTCAATAGTTTATTATTTTATTACGGGTTCGAGTTATGAGTAAAAAAATTAGTACAAAAACACTAGCATTAGGTATCGTTGCCGCTGTAGCGATTGGTTATGGATTGCGTCAAACTGCTGATGTTGAGCAAGTAGCTGAAAATGATGCTCCAACTGCAGTAGAGCAAGCTATTGATACTGCTGTAGCAACGACTGAAGATGCATTAGAAAATGCAGCACAGGAAACACAAGAGCTCGCACAAGATATTGCAGAATCTGCTGAGGAAGCAGCGCAAGATTTAGCAGAAAATGCTAAAGATGCAGCTGGCTCTCTAGAGCAAGAATCTGAGCAAGCACAAGCTGAAGCTGAAGAAGCGTTAAACGAGCTTGCACCTGCAGCTGGTGCTTCTGATGAAGCGCTAGATGCAGATAACTCTGCAGAAATTGAAGGAAGTGTTGAGTAATTTACGCTTACTGATAGATTTTTTTATGATAGGCCGAAATTGCTAAGTTAAATCTTTGCTTTCGGCCTATTTGTTTTTTTAGGTTTATTTTCCTTTTTAAATAGGCTAATCAATAAGCCTAAATGAAATATATATTTTTTATAAGAGCAAGGAAACGCATGTCTCACTTATTCGATCTAATTCGCCGTATGACTCCCCCTATCCATAAGGAAGGCTTTGTCTTTATCTATATTTTTGCAGGTGCGACCGTGTTGCTTGGTTTGCTTTCAAATGCACTTGGCTGGATTGGTACTATCCTTACCATGTGGTGTGTGTATTTCTTCCGCAATCCAGAGCGTTATACGCCAGAAGGAGACACATTGATTGTTAGCCCGGCAGATGGTGTAGTGTCTAACATTCAAGATGTAGCATTGCCAAAAGAGTTGGGACGTAGCGAAGATGAGTTATTTACACGTATCAGCATTTTCCTCAGTGTATTTGATGTGCATGTAAATCGTGTGCCTGCTACGGGTGAAATTGTTGATTTGCATTACAATCCAGGTAAGTTCCTTAGTGCAGATTTGGATAAGGCAAGTGAAGTGAATGAGCGTCAGACGGTATTGATGAAAGCAAAAACCGGTGAAGATATTTGTTTTGTGCAAATTGCTGGTTTAGTAGCGCGCCGTATTTTATGCGACCTTGAAGAAAAGCAAGTGGTGAAAGCAGGTGAGCGTTTTGGTATTATCCGCTTTGGTAGCCGTATGGATGTGTATCTTCCAAAAGGTGTTGCGCCTAACGTGATTGTGGGTCAGCGTGCTGTTGGTGGTGAAACCATCCTTGCTGATTTAAAAATCAAAGGTGATGCGATTAAAGGGGAAGTTCGTTAGACTTCTCAACTTAGGCTTAAGCAATAAGCCGCTAAATGGTGATAGTATGAAATCTTCTAAGCGTTTAAAAGACTATCCTTTAAATCGTCTTTTTCCGAATTTTATAACAATTCTTGGTTTGTGTGCAGGGCTTTTTGCGCTGAAATATGCCATGATTGAGGCGTGGGAAATTTCGGTAGGATTTGTCGCTATTGCTGCATTTATCGATGGAATGGATGGGCGCATTGCAAGGCTTTTAAATGCATCTAGTAGTTTTGGTGCGCAGTTAGATTCGCTCGCTGATTTCGTTAATTTTGGTGTAGTTCCTGCATTGATTATCTATATGTGGGCATCGCATGAAATTAAAGCCATTGGTTGGGCGGTTTCATTGTTCTTTATTGTGTGTATGGCACTGCGTTTGGCACGTTTCAATTGCACCCTTGAAGATGAAGTGTCAGAAGATGATGATGATGCGGTTTCGCAAGAATTAAGAGCGCACTTCTTTACGGGTATTCCTGCACCAGCAGGCGCATTGCTGCTTTTATGGCCAATGATGTTGATGTTCCTTTCTAACCAAGAAGAAATGGTGAATCTTCCGATGGTTACTCCGATGCATATGGTGGTGTTTAATGCGGTGATGGCATTGCTATTGGTAAGTCGTTACCCGACATTTTCATTTAAGAAGATTCGTATTCGCAGAGAGTTTGGTACATTGGTTCTGGCCATTGCAGCGCTTGTTGCGATTGGGCTTATTATGGAGCCGTGGATTACGCTTTCCATTATTGGTATTGTCTATGTTGGTATGATGCCCTTTAGCTTGATTTCTTATTTTGCCATGAAGCGTCGCTTAACAGTAAAAAATTCCTAAAGTCACTCAAGTCTAGACGATAATCTCTCTTTTTAAGCTGCTGCATGGTGGTATGTAGAATCTTGTCTAGACAGTCAGCATGAAATGCCTTATTTTTCTTGCGGAAAGAATCAAAAAAGACAAATTAAGGTATGCTATGCCCATTGAAATTTTAATGCCCGCACTCTCACCTACGATGACAGAAGGCACACTAGCCTCTTGGGTCAAAAAAGAAGGTGATGAAGTTGGTCCTGGTGATGTAATCGCAGAAATTGAAACCGACAAAGCAACCATGGAAGTGGAAGCAGTAGAAGAAGGGATATTAGGCAAAATTCTTGTGAAAGCTGGCACGCAAAATGTGGCGGTGAATCAGTGTATCGCTTTACTTTTAGAAGAAGGCGAAAGTAAAGATGCCCTCAAAGATTATAAGCCAAAAGTAGCCGATAAGCCAACCTCAGACGAAAGTGATGCTGCTGCGAGTGGTTCAGATAATAAAGCTGCTTCTTCAAGCGGTTCTTCAACTGCAGCGCCAGCTTCGGGTGGTATTTCTGCACCTCCTAAATTTACATTGCCTCCTGCACCACAAGCGCCTGCTCGTGCAGCAGATGGTAAAGTCAAAGCAAGCCCGCTCGCTAAGAAATTAGCAGCAGAGCTTGGAGTCGTGCTTGAAAACGTAGCCGGCACTGGCCCTAAAGGCAGAATTGTAAAAGAAGATGTTGAAGACGCTGCGCGTGGCGCTGGTGGGCGCATCGTGCGTGATCGCAGCGAGTATGAGCATCTTGAAAATAACAGCATGCGTAAAACCATTGCAAAACGTTTGCTAGAATCTAAGCAGTGGGTGCCGCATTTCTACCTCAATGTAGAATGTAAGCTTGATAAGCTCCTTGCAGTGCGTGCTGATATTAACGCAGTTGCGCCAAAAGGTGATGATGGCAAGCCGATGTATAAAGTCAGTGTGAATGACTTGGTGATTAAGGCAGTAGCAATGGCGCTCAAAAAAGTGCCTGATGCGAATGCAAGCTGGGCAGAAGAAACCATTGTACGCTACACGAACGTAGATGTTTCAGTTGCAGTGGCACTTGATGGCGGTTTGATTACGCCAATCGTTCGTAATGCTGACCAAAAATCGATTCCTCAAATTTCAGGGGAAATGAAAGATTTAGCAGGCAGAGCGCGCACCAATAATCTGAAGCCTGAAGAATATCAAGGCGGTGGCTTTAGTATTTCTAACCTTGGTATGTATGGTATTAAGCGCTTTAATGCGATTATCAATCCTCCGCAAGCTTGTATTCTCGCCATTGGTGCGGGTGATCAACGTGCAGTGGTTGAAAATGGCGAACTCACCGTTGCTACCGTGATGGATGTGACACTTTCGAGTGATCACCGCGTAGTAGATGGAGCGGTGGGTGCTGAGTTCTTGCAAGCATTTAAAGAATATATCGAACGTCCTGTGATGATGTTGGTATAGTCTAAAAGCGCATATAGGTTTAATGTTTGATGCGATGATGAGTGAGCGATGAGCACCATAATAAAAACAGACCATTTTACATTACGACCATTTACGCCTGAAGATGCGCTCACGCTTTCGGTCAGAATTAACACCAAATCTATCGATGAATATACGACGATAGAATTGCCATGGTCGATTGAGTTTTCCTCGTGGTGGATTAATTTTATCGCTGAGCAGCTGCAAAAAGATCCATTGCCAGAAATTCACTGGGTGATTGAGGTGGATGGTGAATTAGCAGGTGCGATTGGTATTATTAATATTGAAGAGCATAAAGGTGAAATGGGCTATTGGCTTGAAGAACGTTTTTGGTCAAAAGGGCTGATGACGGAAGTGGTAGCACGTGTCACTGATTTTGGTTTGAAGAACCTTAAACTAAAGCGAATTTTTGCGCCAGTTTTGCCATTTAATAAAGGCTCGATGCGGGTGCTTGAGAAGAATAATTATGCGTTGGAAGGGGTGCTTAAAAACCACTTCAACAAAAAAGGACGATTATGGGATGCGCATATGTATGCCGTCACCGCTTCATAGTGAAGCTGTATCGTTCAACACTAAAATGGCATGAAGCCAAAAAATAAAGAGGTAAGCATATGGTAGATAAGAAACAATTTGATGTCGTAGTCATTGGTGGTGGTCCGGGTGGATATGTTGCCGCTATTCGTGCGAGTCAATTGGGAATGAAAGTAGCGCTGGTTGAAGCCAATCACTTGGGTGGTATATGCTTAAACTGGGGGTGTATTCCAACCAAAGCATTGCTGCGGAGTTCTGAAATTTATCATCAAATTAAACGTGCGGATGAGTATGGGTTATCTGTCACAGGTGTGAAGTTTGATATTGAAAAAGTCGTGTCGCGTTCACGCGGGGTGGCATCTCAGCTTTCGGGCGGTATTGGCAAGCTAATGAAAAAGCACAAAGTGGAAGTGTTTGATGGCTATGGCAAGCTAAACGGCAAGCAAGTGGTTAAAGTTGAAAAAGACGATAAGAAAATTGCCGAGTTAAAAGCAAAACATATTATTTTAGCCACAGGTGCGCGTGCGCGTAACCTTCCGGGGCTAGAAGAAGATGGTGAGCTGATTTGTAGCTATAAAGGTGCGATGGTGCCTAAAACAATGCCTAAGAAGCTATTAGTGGTTGGTTCAGGTGCAATTGGTATTGAGTTTGCAAGTTTCTATCAAACCATGGGTGCCGAAGTGACCGTGGTAGAGCTGGCAGATCGTATTTTACCAGTAGAAGATGAAGAAATTTCTAAAATGGCGAGAAAGTCATTTGAAACGCAAGGCATGAAGATTCTAACAGGGTCTTCTGTTGCTTCCATTAAGAAAGGTAAGTCTAGTGTTGATGTGGTGATAAAGAACAATAAAGACAAAGAAACCAAATTAACGGTAGATCGTATCATTACGGCTGTGGGTATTATAGCTAATACCGAGAATCTTGGGCTTGAAGGCACGCGTGTTAAGCAAGATCGTGGGCATATTGTGACCGATGAATTTATGCGCACCGATGAAGAAGGTGTGTATGCGATTGGTGATATCACGGGCGCGCCTTGGCTTGCACATAAAGCTAGCCATGAGGCGGTGATTTGCGTAGAAAAAATTGCTGGTCTTGACGTACACCCTATGAAAAAGAAAAACATTCCGGGCTGTACCTATTGTCATCCGCAAATCGCATCGGTTGGCTTAACCGAAGCAGCTGCAAAAGAGCAGGGATATGAGTTAAAAGTTGGTCGTTTCCCGTATCTTGCTAATGGAAAAGCCATTGCACTCGGTGAAACAGATGGACTGGTGAAAACTATTTTTGATGCTAAATCGGGCGAGTTGCTTGGTGCGCATCTCATTGGTGCAGAAGTAACCGAAATGATTAGTGCATTCCTAGTGGGCAAAACCATGGAAGCAACAGAAGAAGATTTTATGCATACTATCTTCCCGCATCCTACGCTTTCTGAGATGTTGCATGAATCTGTGCTGGATGCATACGGTAAAGCGCTGCATATGTAATGTAAGACAGTTTTTAAAGAAATAGTATCAAGAAGGAGGGTGAGCGTTGTTTCGCCCTCCTTCTGCATGAAGCACTTTTTTACATTGCGTTTCAGGTGGAGTGAATTATTCTTGTTTTATCTCAATGGCTTGTGTTTCTTTGTTGAGTGAAACTAACGTTTTTAAAGGCTATTAATTTGTTACAGTTTTGTTACAAAACTTTCTTTATATTTACATTTTTATTGCTTTTTGTTAATTATTTGTTAACATCTCCACTGGAATTCTAGTTCCATCCCTTGTAAAACCTATGATTCTGGAGAGTAATATGGTTCATTCGCATTCACCTGAAAATGGTCATTTAGAAGAAAGCAATATGTTTTTAGTTTCTCGTATGGCGGAGCGTCGTCGTGAAATGAAAATTTCATATGAAGAATTAGCTGATGCGATTGGTGTATCTTCGGATGAATATATCGCTTACGAAAATGGTTTGGAACATATGCCGGCAAGTGTAGCGTTTTTGGCTTCTATCATACTTGATGGTGATCCTATGGCTTACATAGCTGAGCTTGAAACAAATGCTGCTAGTGGCTCTGCTACAACTAACAGAAAGAATTTATCAGCAATATAATTTATTCACATAGAATTTGACAAAAGCCTTGGCTGCGACAGGATATAATGTCCTAAGTAGCGAGGGCTTTTTGGTATGTAGCTAGATATAGCGTTAAGTTATTAAGCTGAAGTGATAGAATTATTTCACATAAGAATGGCACATCAAATAGGACTGACTAAAACCTACGAATGCGCGCTGCTAGTCATGTGCCAACATTATGTTCAAAACTATAAGTGATTTTAGAAAGTAATGTTTGGAAGGTAATAACGGAACTAGCGTAGCTTTCTAATGTTATCTGCATAGGCTTTTTCTCCACCTTTAAAGCTTGCAGAGCCTGCTACGAGTACATTTGCACCTGCCTCGATCACAAGT
>CAYGTX010000051.1:0-9625 GCA_964352935.1 uncultured Rickettsiales bacterium
GCCTTGGTGCATCACCAAATCAATAAAGCTGCCTGTATAATCTAAGAAACCAGAATTGGTGAAAAATACGACGTTCTTTGCTGCCTTAATCGCATCCGCTAATTGTGCATTCGTGCGTATTTCTTCATTCATAATGCCAATTTTATTGGCGTGTTTTGGTAGGCCAAGCAATTCACCTGTGCGCTCTAAAAGCTCTACATTATAGGTAACTTCTTCTGCGCCATGCAGTTTAGGTGCTACGTGATAGCGCATACCAACGAGTATGGTCATGAATGTATCTAATATCTTTTCAGGCACTTGCTTTTCATCAGCTAAAATCAAGCGTTCATCGGCTTGAAGGTGAGGGCCCACTTCACGCACTAATGCCACCGCTCTACGCGGTAGAGAGAGGTTATCCATGGTTCTAAAACACTGATAACTACTGTTTTTTGCAAGCTTGCGCATTTCACCGCGTACTTCACATTCCAACGTGCCGTTTGTCACACCTTTCATGTGGGTGTAAGAGCGAATTTTATGCTCAGGCGATGAAAGCGAGGCATCTTCAAGATCAATAATGGTAGTGAGGGCAGATTCTATATAGGTGCTTTCAATTTTACCTTTACTATCAAGTCGCACTTCCACATGGATATCATTATGTTTAATGAGAAAGCTCTTTAAACTTTCTTGCGTGCGCATCACCACGCCTTCAAGGTTTAGCAATGATTTTTGTTGCAGCAACACGGTGCTTTCATCTTCAAGGTGAGCAACCAAATCACGTTCGTGATAATCAAACCCAATCGATTCAATATCATCAAAATGAATATCATCTTGCCATGAGAGTAAGCTGTCTAGAAACTTGTTTCGGCGTTTTATCGTTGCTTTCTTGCGTGCTTCTTTATCTTCTTCTTCAATGAGGTTTGAAACGTAAAGTGCGTCTTCCAAATTCACATAGCGAGCATTGAGTGCGTTTAATACCATATTGGCTTTATCGGCTGGCACCACTAATTGAGGTGCAGGAATCTCACCAATCTCAGCGGGTAAATCTTTTGTTTCTACAATAGGGGTGGTGCATGAAGATTCTGTGATAAAATCATAATCTTTCAAAAAACTGATAAATTCTTCAGTCTCTACAGCTTGGCGTAATTTGCTTTCAAACCAGCGGTCAACCTCGTTCTGAATAGCTTGCCTTTTCACAAGCAATATGTTGTTACGCTCACGAAATTCTGTCACAAGTGTATAGAGTGCTTCATAGAGTTTAGAAGCATCAGTTCCCAGTTCTTTTGCGCGTGATTCTATCAATTCGCATAATGGGGTTGCTAATTTAAGATTTTTGGTAACAGATTTCATAGTGACTCCTTCGCGATTGCTCTATTTTACTATAGGATTGCTAGTGCAGGCATGCAATAGCAATATCGTGCTAGATAAAAAAGGATTGGGATATTATGGTGGTGGTATGAGTAGAAAACAGCATCTTTATTTTCGTATTCTAAAAATAGCCATTGCCACAATTATTTTGTGGTGGGTGTTTATGCATGTAGGTGCAAGCGAAGTGGATAGATTGATGCAGGAATCTAAGTCGCTCATGTTGCTTGCTGCTGTTGTAAGCTTTGTTGTGTCTCAATTTTTTGCTGGGTTAAGAATGAGATTCTGCCTAAGAAATACCACGCTCTTAAAGCCAAAGTTTGTGGTTGCATTGCAGCTTATTGCCAGTTTCTATGACTTTCTGCTACCTCGAGGTATTAGTGGTAGTGATTATAAAATACATGTTATTTCAACTATGAAGCTTATCAGCAGTAAGGAAGTTTTTATCAAGCTCTTAATTGAAAAATGGGCGCATTATTTTTGGCTATTAGTAGTTGCTCTTGGTTTATCATGCTATCTAGGGCATAGTGATCATGTGGCATATGCTCAAACGATGAATAACCTGTTGATTGTTTTTTCATTACTTTTCTTGATTCTAGGTTTTTGGTTTTCTTATAAACATTCATTGATTACCTTAATTGGTGCGAATTTTTATAGCTTTGCGGTACATTTCTTTGTGATGTTGTCATTCTTATGCTTGTGTGTAGGAATGGGAATAGAGCTATCAAATACGCAGCTCATAAGTAATTACCTTCTTTTATTTATCATTTCAGCGCTCTTTAGTGCTACCCCACTCACTATAGGGAGGGTTGCTGTGAGTGAACTAGTTTTTCTTTTTGGTGCAGTTTGGTTGGGGTTAGATAAAGAAATGGCGGTTGCACTCTCACTCCAGTTTTTATTAGTTACACTGGTGGTTTCAATGCTAGGCGCAGCCATGCAGCATAGATTATCCACTTATGAAACAAAAAAGGAGGAAGGGGTTAACCTTCCTCCTCATGAATAATATATGTGAACAAATGGTTCTAAGACTTGTCGTTTAAAACATTATTTGCTGATTTTCTCAAGTTAGGCATTAATGCATCAAGCACTTCAGCATCTTCTTGCTCTGACGCATAGTGAATGGTTTGCACTGATTCATCAAGCTCATCTACAAGATTAGCTTGGTGCGCATGCAGCGCACGAAATGCATCCACCGAAGCTTCTAAAGCATAAGACGCTTTATGCAGCTCTTCATATTGCCCTTTATCATAAGCCGCTTCAACTTTAGCTAAGGTTTCTTTAAGTAATGCGTTTGCAGCTTCAGCCGTTTTTGGAGGCTCAACATGATAGTGATCATCACGTACTTCCATTGCTTCTTTTTTCACTTCTTCTACACGGTCATGCTTTGCGTCATTTGCTAGGGAAATGCTTGAAAATCCAAGAGCCATACCAATGCATGCAACGCCTGTTAATGTGTTTAATCTCTTCACTTAATTTCTCCATTAAGAGTGCTGGATAATGATAATCTTTATCACTATGTCGACATAATTAATATTTTTTATTCGCAACGTCAAGTTAAATGATTGTGAATTACAGCAGCTTTCTCTATTGATAGGCAATAATAAGGAGTATGGATTATGTCAGAAACATTACCAATTATATTAGCACCACATCCAATTTTTAGGCAAAAAGCTGAAGCTGTAGAGAAGGTTGATGATGAGGTGAAGCGCATTATCGCCCGAATGTTTGCAACATTGGATGCAGAATTTGCCGTTGGCATAGGCGCTAATATGGTTGGGCTTCTAAAGCGCATAGTGGTGATACATCTGCGTGATGAGGGTAAGCGTTTAGCGATGGTTAATCCTGTAATTTTAAACCGCTCAACTGAAATGCAAACATTTGAAGAGGCATCTATTTCGTTTCCGGGTATTAGCGCAAAAGTTACACGCCCAAAATCAGTGACTGTAGAATATTTGGATGAAGCGGGCGCAAAGCAAACATTGGATGCTGAAGGTTTCTTAGCAACGGTGATTCAGCATGAAATCGATTATTTAGATGGAAAGATTTTTGTCGATTATCTCTCTAAGATGAAGAAAGATATGTTGTTGAAGAAGTCTGAGAAGTTCCTAAAAAACAACCCGCCGCACATACATACGGCGAGTTGCAAACATTAGGTTTATGGCAGTAACTATGCTGCTCTTAATAATTCATTGATAGATGTTTTTGAACGTGTTTGTTCATCCACACGTTTCACAATCACAGCACAGTAAAGAGATGGATCACCAGCATTCTTGCCGGGAACATTACCCGGTACTACTACCGAATATGAGGGCACGCGACCTTGATATACTTTGCCAGTTTCGCGGTCTATAATTTTGGTTGAAGCACCAATATACACACCCATTGAAATCACTGATCCTTCTTCTACCACTACGCCTTCCGCAATCTCGCTACGTGCGCCAATAAAGCAGTTATCTTCAATAATAACGGGGTTGGCTTGAAGTGGCTCTAACACGCCACCAATACCTGTTCCACCTGAAATATGGCAGTTCTTACCAATTTGAGCGCACGAGCCAATAGTTGCCCATGTGTCAACCATGGTGCCTTCATCAACGTAAGCGCCTAAATTTACGAAAGATGGCATAAGCACTACATCTTTAGCAATAAATGAAGCATGGCGCACAAAACAACCAGGAACAGCGCGGAAAGCCGCTTTCTTGAAGTCTTCTTCTGTCCAGCCTAGGAACTTTGAAGACACTTTATCATACCAATTGCAAGCCTCGCCACCAAGTGCAGGGCCGCCTTCCATCAAGCGCATGTCGTTTAAACGGAAAGAAAGTAAAATAGCTTTCTTAGCCCACTCATTTACTTTCCAGCCTTGTGGATTTTTTTCAGCAACACGAAGCTTACCTGAATCTAGAAGATTTAAGGTTTGTGTTACAGAGTCACGAATTTCACCTTTGGTCGCAAGTGTTACATCTTTACGGTTTTCCCAAGCATTATCGATAACCTGTTGCAAATTCTGCAGTTGCATAACTTTTTTGCTCCAAAATAAAATGAAAAATTATTGTTCTCTGAGCGCGGGAAAATATAGGTTAGTCTTTCAAAAGTCAAAGGAAATAGCGGTATTTCTCAGAGTTTCGTTGCTGCAATGCAACAGAGAGTAGGGTAAAATAAGATAAATGAGAGGCTGAAGTTTAGACTATAATGGTGCTGGATTTGTGATACAAATCTGTCATAATAAAAAAAATTGATTGTTTAAAGAAACTCATATGCAAATAACTTGTCCAGATTGTTCGGCACGCTACCTCGTGAAACCCTCTGCCATTGGTGAAAATGGTCGCAGGGTGAAATGTACGCGTTGTAAAAGCGTTTGGTTTCAAGAGCCGATGATTCCTGTGGCTGAACAGCCCAAAATATTGCATGATGATCCTGTTGAAACGCATCCAATTCCTGAGGGTGGAAATGTTCCAGCCCTTCAGAAAACCAAAACTCCAATGTGGCATAAAGGCGCTTTCGCAGCTTCGCTGCTATTGTTTGTTGTAACGTTGAGCTATGCAATGGGGCATACATTGCTGCATTCAGCGCCTTGGCTTGCGGGATATTATAAAATATTTAATATCTACGAAAGTGAAGGGGTCGGTATTTCAGATGTAGCGATGGATCAAGTGCAAGATGGCAAAAAGCTCAAGCTGATATTAACAGGCAAGCTGGTCAATACCACCGATGAAGTTAAGCCAATGCCCATGCTACGAGTAACAGTTTATAATCAGCACGATAAAGCCTTAACCACTGCATCACTTACCCCAACACAACGCGACATAGAGCCTCAGGGCTATACAGAATTTTACAATATGATTCCTGCAGTTTCATCTAATGCGGCGCGTGTGGTGTTGGATGTAGGAGATAGTTTAGCGCTCAAAAAACGCTAAGAATCTAGAAAACTTAGATGATAGCTAGTTTTTATCTTGTGGGAAATCATCAACAGTAAAGGCTTCACGCTGATTGCAGAATTGACATACTACTTCAATCTCACCATCTTCATTCTCTAGCTCTTTCAGTTCATCCGGGCCAAGATTGCGCAAAAAACGCTCAATTCGCCCGCGCGAGCAGCGGCATTTAGCTTTTAAACGTTCAGCATGGTACACTGCAACTTGTTCTTCATGAAAAAGCCTGAATAATAACTCGTTCGGTGAAAGGTGAATGTCGGTTAGCTCTTCATCCCTAACGGTTCTTAAAAGCATGCTAGCACGATTCCAATCTTCATGCGGATCTTGATGTTCGCTGTCCACTACTTTAAGTCGGTTGCCACCTTCTTGCGGCGTATGTTGCAGCATCACGCCACCTGCATACCACCGCTCTTTACGTTTGCCTTTTGGTTTGAAGCGCCCAACAGCAATTTCTACCGAAGTGTGGCGCTGCACGGATTGTTCAAAATATATTTCAAGCGATTCTGAAAGCGAGCCTTTGCCAAGCTCCACAATGCCTTGATAATTATGACCACTTAGCTCATCTTCAATGGTAATGGTCATATGTCCATCGCCTAACATTTCTTTAAGCGAAAGCTTGCCTTCTTCTAGTTTCTTTTTGTCTTCTTTGCTTGCAGATTCATGAATGCCCGCATAGCCTCTTAAATGCCCTTCAGCAGTATAATCCGCCACAATAAACTGAACCACACCATCGCCTTGTGCTTGCATATGGATGAGACCGCGTGTTTTAATAGTAGAGCCAAGCATAGCCACAATAATCAGCATCTCGCCCAATGCGTTAGAAAGAGCAGGCGGGTAGTTATGCCCTGTCAGAATTTTATCGACGGTTTTGCTTAGGCGTACAAATCTGCCCCGCACGCCACTATTTTCAAGTAGAAAAGGTAATACGAGATCTTCGTAAATCTCATTATCATTGACTGGTGGTTCTTCAAACATAAATGTGTTTTAGTTTAAAAGATCTTTAGATGCAAGATGAGAAATCATAGCATAGCCACAACTTCTCATCCTTATTTATCTATATTATGCGTTAAGTGAACGTAGCACATTATGTAAAATACCACCATTTTTGTAGTATTCCACTTCATCTGCCGTATCGAGCCTGCAAAGCAAGCTAATGGTTTCGCTAGCGCCATCTTTACGGGTGATGGTGCATTTAACATCCATACGTGGCTTGAGATTTTCTAGCCCAACAAGGTCGAATGTCTCGCTGCCATCGAGCTTTAAGCTCTTACGATTTTGTCCGTCTTTAAATACTAATGGCAACACACCCATGCCTACAAGGTTTGAGCGGTGAATACGCTCGAAACTTTCGGTAATCACGGCTTTTACGCCTAGTAGCAATGTGCCTTTTGCCGCCCAATCGCGTGATGAGCCAGTGCCGTATTCTTTGCCACCAACGACCACAAGCGGGGTGTTGTTTTGTTTATATTTCACGGCGGCATCATAGATGCTCATCACTTCGCCAGATGGAATATGGGTGGTATATCCACCCTCAGTACCTGGTGCCATTTCGTTTTTAATGCGAATATTCGCAAAAGTTCCGCGTGTCATCACATCGTCATTACCACGACGTGAGCCGTACGAGTTGAAATCACCCGCTGCAACACCTTTGCTTTCCAAATAACGCGCTGCTGGGCTATCTTTTGCAATCGAGCCTGCAGGTGAAATATGGTCAGTCGTGATGCTGTCACCAAGCAGTGCAAGCACGCTTGCGCCCTTAATATTTTGAACGGCATCAGGTTGAGCTTTCATCCCATCGAAATAAGGTGGGTTTTTGATGTAGGTACTATCGCCCCAATCATAGGTCTTTCCGCCTGAAATTTTGATTTTTTGCCATTCATTATCGCCTGAAAATACATCCGCATAACGCTCAGCAAACATTTGTGGTGTCACGCATGTGCTCATAATGTCTGCAATTTCTTTATTGCTTGGCCAAATATCTTTTAAATAGACGTCGTTGCCGTCTTTATCGCGCCCTAATGCATCTTTTGTAATATCGATATGCATCGAGCCAGCCAGTGCATAGGCTACTACAAGTGGTGGTGATGCAAGATAGTTGGCTTTCGTGAGTGCGTGAACGCGTCCTTCAAAGTTGCGGTTACCTGAAAGCGCCGAACCAACCACTAAGCCACCTTTTTTAATGGCTTCTTCAATTTCTGGGTTTAGTGGGCCCGAGTTACCAATACAAGTGGTACATCCATAACCAACAAGGTTGAAGCCCAAATCATCGAGCGATTCTTGTAGTCCTGATTTTTCAAAATACTCAGTCACTACTTTAGAACCCGGTGCAAGTGAGGTTTTTACCCAAGGCTTTACGGTTAAGCCTCTTTGCAATGCATTGCGCGCCACTAAACCAGCGGCAAGCATCACGCTTGGGTTAGAAGTGTTGGTACAACTTGTAATCGCTGCAATCACAATGTCACCATGCTGTAAGCGATAATTTTTTCCACGTACATGGATTGAATCATCCACATGGCTTCTGCTCGTATCAACACCCGGTGCTTTGGTGGCCATTTTTTCTTTAGATGGATCAAAATCTTCACCAGCTGATGGCGTCATCCCTTTTGCTGAACCGTTCTCAATCAAGCCTTTAAGCATAGACTCAAATTCGTTGGTAGCATCAGTAAGTGCGATGCGGTCTTGCGGGCGTTTAGGGCCAGCAATACATGGCACAACATCAGCAAGATTCAAGCTGAGTGAGTCGGTGAATACAGGGTCAGGCGTATCATTCTCGCGCCACATGCCTTGTGCTTTTGCATAGGCTTCTACCAAAGCGATGGTTTCTTCTTCGCGAGATGAAAGTTTCATATATTTAATGGTTTCTTTATCCACAGGGAAGAAACCACACGTAGCGCCATATTCAGGTGCCATATTGGCAATGGTTGCGCGGTCAGCAAGAGGTAGCTCATTTAAGCCAGAGCCATAAAACTCTACAAACTTACCCACCACACCTTTAGCACGTAGCATCTGCGTAACGGTGAGTACTAAATCGGTTGCGGTTGCACCTTCTTTAAGTTTGCCTTCAAGTTTAAAGCCAATCACTTCAGGCAATACCATAGAAATAGGTTGGCCTAGCATGGCTGCTTCGGCCTCAATACCGCCTACACCCCAACCAAGTACGGCAAGGCCGTTAATCATGGTGGTGTGCGAATCTGTACCTACTAATGTATCTGGGTAGGCGATGGTTTCGCCATTTTCTTCTTTCGTCCATACTCCTTTGGCAAGATATTCCAAGTTCACTTGGTGACAAATACCTGTGCCAGGTGGCACAACGCGGAAGTTATTAAAGGCTTTTTGTCCCCATTTCAAAAACTCGTAACGCTCAAGGTTGCGTTCCATTTCAAGTTTTACATTCGCTTTAAATGCGCCATCGGTGGCATATTTATCCACCATCACTGAGTGGTCAATTACCAAATCAACGGGTGCTAGTGGATTAATTTTTGTAGGGTCGCCGCCCATATCTTTCATGGCATCACGCATGGCTGCTAAATCCACCACCGCAGGCACGCCTGTGAAATCCTGCATCAATACGCGGGCAGGGCGATACGCAATTTCGCGGGTAGAGGTTTTGTCATCAAGCCATTTTCCAACGGCTTTAATGTCGTCAGTCGTGACGGTGTTGCCATCTTCAAAACGTAATAGATTTTCAAGTAACACTTTTAGTGAATAAGGAAGCTTGCTGACATCTCTGCCCAGTGCTTTCTCTGCTTTTTCGATGCTAAAATATGTATATTTTTTGTTGCCGACTGTAAGTTGACTGCGTGTGTTTAGACTATCTTGTCCCATGTTTCTTCCTCCAAGTACCTCTCAAAACAGGGTTACATTGTAACCCCTAATTGCATTTTGCTTTAATTATCTCTATATTTCAAGACTTATCATTCTTACACATCAGATATAAAAAGAAAATAAGTGCTTTCAATCGAGAATCTTTCATGTAAACGCGGCGAGAAAACACTCTTTAAGGGGGTGGGTGTCACAGTTGGCGCAAAGGGTGTCTTGGTGCTTAAAGGCTCTAATGGTGTTGGCAAAACCACGTTTTTAAAAACCATTGCGGGTCTTTTGCGACCAGCAGAGGGTAAGATAACCTTTTCGGATTGTGATATTTACGAAAATCTCTCTGGTTATCATGGTCTGCTTCATTATGTTGGGCATAAAAATGCTTTAAAGCCAAAGCTAACGGTGAGGCAGAATTTAACATTTTGGGCAAAACTTAGAGATACAGCAGAGCTAGTGCCAGCAGCGCTTTCATGTTTTGAATTAGAGCCTTATGCCGATATGCAGGTAGGAAAACTCTCAGCAGGTTGGCAACGAAAAGT
>CAYGTX010000052.1:0-9536 GCA_964352935.1 uncultured Rickettsiales bacterium
CATAGGCACTGCTTGAGAATGCCTACACCCAAGCGCGAGAAGCCATTGATACGCTTTCGTCTGATAAAAACTATATGCAATTTAACCTTAGCAGCGATAAAATCACCGCTATTGCTAGCGCTGCCAACGAGTTTATTGATGAAACCGCACCATGGACACTCAAAAAAGAAGGTAAGCTAGATGAAATGGGCACGGTGCTTTATGCATTGGCTGAATCGGCTCGCTGCATTGCCATCCTACTACAACCATTCATGCCAACATCTGCCAAAAAAATGCTACTGCAACTAGGCTATAGCGAAGCAGATTTTGAAAATGAAGCTAACGGCGTGCCTTTCACGCAGCTTGCACCAGAATATGCACTTAAATCAGGCACTGCACTCCCTGCACCGCAAGGTGTGTTCCCAAGAGTGGAGTAAAAAATGTCACCTTGGATTTCACTCTGCATCGCTATTAGTTTTGAAATACTCGGCACCACCTTGTTAAAACTTTCGGATGGGTTTAGCAAGCTGGGCTTTGGTATCGGCACCATCGCGCTTTATATTGTCAGTTTCTATTTTCTATCTCAAACACTCAAAACCTTTCCGCTTGGCATCACCTACGCGCTATGGTCTGGGCTTGGCACACTGGCAGTCGCGGTGATTGGCATCATTTTCTTTCATGAAGAACTCTCGTGGTTGAAAGCAGTCTTCATTCTGTTTATTATTATTGGCTGTGTTGGTTTAAACCTTATTATTAAGAGTTCATAATGCTCGTAGATTCTCATTGCCACTTAAACTTTCCGCAATTCTCAGATGGGCAAACCATCGCAGAGGTGGTGAAACGCGCCAACGATAATGGCGTGACGACCTTACAAACCATCTGCACTCGTATGGATGAATTTCCAACCATTCTTGGCATTGCTGAAAATTTCCCAAACGTCTATGCCTCGGTAGGCGTTCACCCCAATAATGTAGACGAAGCGCCATTAGTGACCCTAGAAGAGCTGCTAGAAGCGGCTAAAAACCCAAAGGTAATAGGTTTGGGCGAAACAGGGCTGGATTATCATTATAGCAAAGAGCCTGAAAAACAGCAAAAGCAGCGCGAAAGCTTCCTCGTTCATATTGAAGCGGCGCGACGTACTGGGCTGCCCGTCATCATCCACACGCGTGATGCCGATGAAGATACGATAAAAATCCTACAGGAAGAAACCAAGAAAGGTGCTTTCCCTGCCCTCATTCACTGTTTCAGCACAGGGCGCGAGCTAGCAGAGGCCGCCATTAAACTTGGCATGTATGTTTCCATTTCAGGCATTGTGACGTTTAAAAATGCCAAAGATTTACAAGCGACAGTGAAGGATTTGCCACTTGCTTCACTACTCGTAGAAACCGACGCGCCTTACCTTGCACCGATGCCACATCGTGGCAAAACTAATGAGCCCGCCTTCACCCGCAACACGGCAGAATTTCTGGCTGAACTGCAAGGCATAGCGTTTGATGAAGTGGCCAACGTAACCACCAAGAATTTCTTTGAGTTGTTTAAGAAAGCAACTCCTTCTCTATAATACTTTTACGCTCATTTGTGCTGCGCTTTCAAACGTGTTATGATTACATAACTTTTTGGAAGCTGCCATTATGAAAAAAATATTTACTGTTTTATTTATTTGTCTCTTTTTCACTAGCTCTTCCCACGCGGAAGATTCAGATTTTCAGGCCAAAGATATTGCTGAAGGTGCTGGCGCTGTGCTGCAATCTGCCATTTTTGGAGTAGTGTTTGGCGTTGCTAAAATAGGAAGCCTAGTGCTTCAACCGTTCTATTCTTACGAAAAAGAACAAAGCAAAGAAGCGAATGATAAATATGAAGCTTACTTTACTGAACATCTCTCAAAAGAGTTTGTAAACTTTCGTCGTTTTCGCCGTTACATATTTATAGAAATCAATACGGATGCTTCGTTTAATCCTGACACGCGAGCACTCACTCCACAATTCATAGAAGCGCTTAATCACATAAAGTATGCCATCCAGAATAACGCTCCGACACAAATTACTTTTTATAACTTTAAATATAATATGTTAACAAATGGTAGGTCTGTATATGATAATTCGCCAAGAATTTATGATTCAGCAAACAACTACAGCATCAATAAATACTGCGCTCAGATGGCACACAATGTGCTTGAAGCATTATCAGATATCAAACCTGCCGATCGCATCAATTCAGAAAGCTGTATTGATTTCAATGTATCAGATTACACTCATGAGTCTTTACATAGAGATCATAAATTCTTAATTAGGCTGGAACCTATTTTTTAGTGTAGTTGTTAAAGAAAGCTAGATAAACCCTACTTCTCTACCACCATCGTGCCTGTACCTTCTTCGGTGAAGATTTCAAGCAGCAATGCATGTGGCACGCGACCATCTAAGATATGCGCCGCTTCGGTATGGTGTTGCACGGCATGCATGCAGGTTTCCACTTTTGGAATCATCCCGCCGCTAATCACACCTTTTTTAATGAGGCGCTGTGCTTCTAGTAATGTCAGCGAGCTGATGAGGTTCTTTTCGGCATCCAAAACACCTGCTACATCGGTCAGCATAATCAACTTGCTGGCAGCAAGAGCAGAAGCAATTGCACCTGCAGCACTATCCGCATTGATGTTGTAGGTCTCGCCTTTTTCACCCACACCAATTGGCGCAATCACAGGGATGATATCAGATTCATCCATATTGATCAGAATTTCTGGATTAATTTGCGCAGGCTCACCCACAAAACCAAGCTCTAATATTTTCTCAATGTTAGAATCAGGGTCGCGACGGGTGCGGCGTAATTTACGCGCTTGAATTAAATTTCCATCTTTGCCCGACAGCCCCACAGCAAGTCCACCTGCTGCATTCAATTCAGATACAATTTGTTTATTGATTTGCCCAGAAAGCACCATCTCAACAATGTTCACGGTTTCTTGGTCGGTCACGCGCAAGCCGTCAATGAACTCGCTTTTCATGGCAAGTTTCTCAAGCATCTTGCTAATTTGAGGCCCACCGCCATGTACTACCACAGGGTTCACGCCAATTTGCTTTAAAAGCACTACATTACGCGCAAAGCTTTTGGCAAGCTCTGGGTCACCCATTGCGCTTCCACCATATTTTATCACGAAGGTTTCACCCGCAAAGCGCTTCATATAAGGCAATGCTTCTGCGAGAACTTCTGCTTTCTTTAAATTTATATTTTCTTTTTCAGCCATGATATGTCAGTCCTTTTTAAAGCCGCTTAATCCTGTCTTTCCACAAACTGCGCTAGTTCTACGCGCAACTCCTCAATACCATCTTTCTTTTGGCTACTGGTTATCATCACCGTAGGAAAAAGCGCGGTATGTCGTTTGGAAGACGCTTTCACATCATCGACTAAGCTTTTAATCTTTTCTTGTGAAATCTTATCAATTTTTGTTAAGACAACTTGATAAGATATAGCGGCTTCATCCAGAATATCCATTAATTTTTCGTCTTTTTCTAACAGCCCACGACGGCTATCAATCAACACGCAGATACGATGCAAATTTCTACGCCCTTTGAGATAGTTCAAAATCATGCGTGACCAGCCACTCACTTCACTACGAGATACTTTGGCATAACCATAACCAGGTAAATCGACCAACATCAGCTTTTCACGCAACGCAAAGAAGTTGATTTGACGCGTACAACCCGGCGTACCAGAAACGCGAGCAAGCGTTTTTCTACCCGTTAGCGCATTCACTAAACTAGATTTTCCCACATTAGAACGCCCCACAAAGGCAACTTCTGGCAGTGGAAGGGAGGGAATTTGCGCCTCAGTCGCAGCACCTGCTACAAACTGGCACTCACCAGCAAACAGCCAGTTTGCGTGCTGAGTATCGTCTTGTTTAGGCGCTGCTTTATCGGGCATCATCTATTCCTTATTAAGCTTTTGGGAGCTTACGGGTAATCACCCATTGTTGTAGCACAGAAAGTGCATTATTCCACGCCCAGTAAATCACCAAACCTGCAGGGAATGCAGCAAAAACGAACACGAAGATAAACGGCAACATACGCATTACTTTTGCTTGAACAGGATCAGCAGGTGCAGGCTGCATACGCTGCTGCAAGAACATAGTAGCACCCATAATGATTGGCCACAAACCAAGATGCAGAATAGATGGCGGATCCCACGGAATCAGACCAAACAAGGTGAAAAGGTTAGTTGGATCTGGCGCAGATAAGTCGTTAATCCAGCCATAGAATGGCGCGTGACGCATCTCGATGGTTACAAACAATACTTTATAAAGCGCAAAGAAAATTGGGATTTGCACAAGAATTGGCAAACAACCTGCCATAGGGTTTACTTTCTCACGCTTATAAAGCCCCATCATCTCTTGATTAAGGCGCATTTTATCATGCGAATAACGCTCTTTAATATCAATCAATTGTGGATGTAAACGCTTTAAATGGTGCATGCTCACATACGATTTATTCGCAAGCGGGTATAAAACCAATTTCACCAGTACTGTCAGCGCTAAAATTCCCAAGCCAAAGCTTCCTAGAACGCCAGCAAGTAGATGAAGCAACTTAAAGGTCGGCTTAGTAATGAAATAGAGCCAGCCAAAATCAACCGTGCGGTCAAACAGTGGTGCATTGAGTGCTTCGCTATATAATTCCAATATTTCTAGGCGCTTTGCACCTGCAAAGAAATGTGTTTCAAAACTGACTGAACTGCCTGCTTGCGCTTTCAAGGCTTCACCCAAATAATCCGTTTGGAAATGCTTCATGTTATTGCGCAAGGTGTAGCTGTAATTGGCATCAAACACCGCGCCATTTGCTGGCACTAATGCAGTGAGCCAATATTTATCGGTAATCCCCATCCAGCCTTTAGTGTTTTTAAACACTGCTTGGCGATCTTCCATCAAATCTTCATAACGCAATTCTTCTAATACACCATGCATCGAGCCAATCGCGCCCTCATGCAAAATCGCATATTTTGAATCGGTTGCTTCTTTCACGCGGTGAATACGGCCAAATGGGAAGAAGGTCACATCTTGACCTGATTTATTCTCAATCGACTGTTTTACATCAAATAAATAATGCTCATCCAGCGAGATCTCCATACGGAAAGTAATGTTTTGAGGGCTTTGCCAGCTTAGTGTTACTGGACGATTTGCTGTCAGCTTATCGGTATCGGCACTCCAGATAGTGCTGTGATCTGGCACAATGGTGGTTTTATCGTTTGATATCCATCCAAAATCAGCGAAATAGGATTGCTCTGTTCCAGAAGGAGCTAACAACTCTACCGGATCATTTCCGTGAAGGGTTTTATCGTAAGTTGTTAAACGTAGATTATCAAAACGCGCACCTTTGAGTGCGATGCTTCCTGCTAGCTCAGCATTTTCAATTTTCACGCGCTGCGCTTCGGTGGCTTTTAGCACATCACTCACAGTGAGGCTTTTTTCAAGCTCAGCCATCGCCTTTTCAGGTGATAAAGTAGGTAAAATCGCCTGATCGCTTGGCGTGGTTGTAACGGTGTTTGCAACAGGTGTTGGCTGAGGCATTATCATTTGCCACGCCACCAGAATAATTACCGATAATACTACCGTGAGAATAAGATTCTTTTGATCATTCATTACGCTATCTTCCCAGCTCTATTCTATTCATTTATATGTTTTTTTTCAGGTACAGGGTCTATACCACTTTTGCCCCATGGATGGCAACGACTAAGACGCTTTATCGTCAACCAACTACCAAAAAAGATGCCATGTTTTTTGAGTGCCTCTTGTGCATATTCAGAGCAACTGGGATAAAAACGGCAGGATGGTGGCAGGAGTGGCGAGATAAGATAGCGATACGCCTTAATTGGCAATAAGCATAACGCCAAGAGAAGGTGCTTAAGCCGCTTTTGCAATTTGTTTATGAAGTGTATGAAGCGCATATCTCAGATCCTTCTTTAAGCCTTCATAATCACGCTCTAACGTCGCTTTACGACCAATTAGCACATAATCAGCTGCAATATGAGAAAAGCTTGGAAATACTTCTTGTACCAATGCACGTAAACGGCGCTTTGCACGATTACGCACCACAGAATTACCAACGTTTTTGGTCACCGTGTAGCCAACTTGTAATACTAATTCTTTTTGGGGGTGTTCACTTTGGTTTTCAGGAACTGACATGCAAAGCACCAGCCCCTTTGTCGGAACTTTAGTGGTTGTGTTTTGCACACGCAAGAAGTCTTTGCGCTTTTTTAGCGTGGTAATGTGACGTGACATGATGCCTTCACATTAAGCACTAAGACGCTTACGACCTTGCTTGCGACGTGAGTTTAGAATTTTACGACCATTAACTGTAGCCATTCTAGAACGAAAGCCATGACGGCGTTTACGTACAATGGTACTAGGCTGATAAGTTCTTTTCATCGTTAAATCTCCCGATAATGCATTCTAAAAATGCACGTATGCTCAATAATTCTATAAGGGAAGGTGTGTATAAAGCAATAACACCTCTTCGTCAACTACGTTTTAGTGATTTACCATAAAACTAGCGGCGACGCCGTGAAGGATCAGGATATTCGTAGATTGTATCATTCTCTACATCC
The DNA here is from genome assembly GCA_964352935.1 of uncultured Rickettsiales bacterium. Lineage (GTDB taxonomy): Bacteria > Pseudomonadota > Alphaproteobacteria > Rickettsiales > CAYGPX01 > CAYGPX01. The sequence goes on from CAYGTX010000052.1 coordinate 6,565, forward strand.
TGCTCTTTTTCTTGCTTTAACTGCTTTTTAATTTGCTGAGATGGCACGAAAGCAGGCGCTAGCTCTTCAGGTTGAGGTGAAGCTTCAACAGGCTGCATCTGTTCTTTATCTTCTTTTGAAGGTAATGCAACTGTCTGTGCTTCTGATGTGGGTATACGTTTTCTAAGCTCACCATGGCCTGTTTCCCACACTTTCTGCACTTCTTGCATGGTGTAATCACCAATATTAACAACACCCGCCTCCCCTTCAACTGATGGCTCAACAAGCAATATAAGAGATTTCCCATCATCTAACTGCTCAGATGCCAACTTCTTGAGGGCGCGTTTCACCCGCGCCTTATCGGACCAACGCTTGTTTTCTTTATCATCTAAGGCAATATATTCATTATAAAATGCAGCAACATACTCAACTGCTTTTTCATAATTTACTATTTTTAACGCCAGTGGCACTTCTGAATTTGCCCACTCACTTGTCATTTGCAAATCACCTGCTAATGACAGTTCAAAACGCGGTGTTTGAAGCGTTGCATGTTCAACATAAAGCTCCGTGGCATAATAATCATCCGCCTCTAGCAGCTCTGCTGATTCAGGCAATTTAAGTTCGACAGAACCTTTTGAATGTAAAACACCAAATGGCTCATTATCTGAGCCAGTAATATTTAAAAACCGCTCTGACTCCACGCCTTCTATCAACCACTCAAACTCTATTTCAAACAGCTTTTCGGCAATCTCATCTTCTTCATAATTAAGATAAAGCTGCTTTGATTGTAAAATCTTCTGACCATCCGCCACCGCCATCACACTAAATGCGTCACTGCTCAACTCGAATGATTCTAGGCGCGCATCATTGATATAAAACGCATGATTTTCCGCTTCGTCGTCTGTCCAAAAATTAAGAAGACGCGTGAAGTAATGGTCGTAATCCATGTCTATTTTAAGTAATGGAGAAGTATAGAATAGCAATTGATAGGCTTTAGATTTTTCGCCTTCATGCCCTATCACTTCAATATGCTGCGGAATATTGATGCTAAAACTATCGGCAAACAAGCCCATAGAAATGATCAGCGGCTGATGCGAGGCAACATCATATGCAAAGCCACTACTCCCCATAAAGCGAGCCTGATGCACGTAAACTTGATGCGAAAAAGGGAAGCCACTGACACGCAAATCACCATAAATAAACTCCATATCCATGACATGAAGCTCGGTCGCGGCATCGTTAAGCAAGATAGACACGCTCTCTTTAAAGCGCTGCCCTTGCATATACCAAAACCCACTATAAACCGCTATCACAGTCAGGATAACAGCCAAAATTGTGAGCTTTTTGCGCATAATCGTTATATTATTTATCCACAGACATGTTGCGAGTCGCTGCTGGTAACTTAACTTTAATACCATCAAGCTCATCGCTCATTTTGATTTGGCAACCAAGACGCGAGGTATGGGTAAGACCAAAGGCAAGATCAAGCATATCTTCTTCGTCTTCAGATGCTTCATCCAACTTATCAAACCATTCATCTTCCACAATCACATGACATGTTGAGCAAGCAAGCGAACCTTCGCACGCACCCTCTAATGGGATTTCGTTACGATGCGCTGCCTCAAGCAACGAAAGACCCTCTGCAACTTCTACTTCTTTGGTAGCACCATCTGCTAGTTCAAATGTAATTTTAGGCATAAAGACTCTCTCTTATCTGTCATTATTTGAGTATGTAAATAGGGTATAAAGCCTAAGTGGTTTTTTCGCAAGCAAGAGTTCGTGCTTTTTTTTCACTCATGCTAATTTCATCTCAGGCTTTTATTCACCCATATCCGAAATTTCTTTCCCCTTTAAGGCTTCGCGCATATGCGCTTCCATACGCAGGGCAGCAAATTCACGCGTCACTTTTTCCAACGCATCTTGACGCGATTTAATCACTTCGCGCTCATTTCCTTCAAGTGCTTTTTTGAGTGCGCCCACTTCCACTTCAATTGCACCAACAGCCGACGGCTCAATTAAATGCCCATCGGATTTCAAACCGCTTTCAACAGCGTGCAACACGCGTGCTGCTTCCACTTTGGCTTCTGCCAGCATACGCGCTTCCATATCTTCTTTAGCATGCGCCATCGATCCACGCAGCATCACCATCACCTCTTCATCGCTCAGCCCATAGCTTGGTTTCACTTCAATATGCTGTGCTGTGCCGGTGCTTTCTTCTCGTGCTGAGACGGTTAATAGCCCGTCTGCATCCACAGTAAACGTCACTTTCACACGCGCTACACCCGCATTCATCGGCGGGATGCCTTTCAATTCAAACCTTGCAAGTGAACGGTTTTGCTCTGCCATTTCGCGCTCGCCTTGCACGATATGAAATTTCATCCCCGTTTGACCATCTTGATAGGTGGTAAATTCTTGCGCTCTTGAAACAGGAATGGGCGTATTGCGATGAATCACTTTTTCAGCCAAGCCGCCCATGGTTTCCATCGCTAGCGACAGTGGCAACACATCAAGCAACAAGTTATCCGACCCTTTGGTGAGCCCCTCTGCTTGCAATGCCGCACCAAGCGCCACCACTTCGTCGGGGTTTACATCGGCATGTGGAGTCGTTCCAAAATATTCTTTTGCTTTTTCAATCACCAGCGGTAAGCGGGTAGAGCCTCCCACCAGCACCACACCTTGAATATCATCCAACTCGATATCCGCATCGTCTAGCGCCTGCTCACATAAATCAATCGTGGCGTTGATGTAGGGTGTAATCGCTTCATTTAATTGTGCACGTGTTAGCTTAAAATCATATAGATTCCCTTCTATGGGAAGTTCTACATTCACTTCTTCTTTCTCACTTAGCTCTTCTTTGACGGAGCGTGCAATATGCAACAGATGCGTCAATTCCGCCGAGCTAGGCTTAAGGCTTTTTCCCGTTTGGTTTTTATATTGCCACAGCAACAATTCTACCACTTCGCGGTCAAAGTCGTCACCACCTAGTGCGGTAT
>CAYGTX010000053.1:0-9444 GCA_964352935.1 uncultured Rickettsiales bacterium
AAGATTCTTTGGATGAAAGATTAAGAATGGAAGTAGCAGGATTAAATTTTACAACACCTGTGGGTATGGCACCGGGTTTTGATAAAAATGCTGAAGTCATTAATGCGCTTTCGCGTTTGGGTTTTGGATTTGTAGAAGCGGGAACCGTAACACCTATGCCACAAGAGGGTAATCCGAAGCCACGACTTTTTAGGCTAGAAGAAGACGATGCGGTAGTGAATCGTATGGGCTTCAATAATGATGGTGCAGCGAAGTTTGAACAAAATCTTTCAAAACGTAATACGGGTGACATTATTGTGGGTGTCAATATTGGTAAAAACAAAACCAGTAAAGATGCAGTAAGTGATTATGTGTTCCTACTTGAAAAATTCTATGCCAAAAGTGATTATATTACGGTGAATATTTCATCTCCCAATACTCCAGGGTTGAGGGCTTTGCAGCAAGAAGATGCGTTAAATGCATTGTTGGCAACGCTTGCCAGCAAGCATCAAGCGTTGTTAAAACAACATTCAAAATATGTGCCGCTCTTTTTGAAAATAGCACCTGATATTACAGAAGCTGAAAGTGAACATATTGCAGATGCAGTGATTAAGCATGGTATCACTGGTTTGATTGTCAGTAACACAACAGTTGGTGAGCGACACGCGCTTAATAGTAAGTATGCGAATGAACAAGGTGGTTTAAGTGGAAAGCCGCTTTACTCACTCTCTACTGAAATGCTAAGAAATATCTATCGTTTGACAAAAGGCAATGTGCCTATCATTGGTGTAGGTGGTATCAGTAGCGCTGAAGATGCCTATACAAAAATTAAGGCTGGTGCGTCATTAGTGCAACTCTACAGCGCACTTGTTTTTCAAGGATTTGGCCTAGTGAAAGACATAAATCAAGGTTTATTAAAGTTACTAGAGCAAGATGGATTTAAGCATTTAAGTGAAGCCGTTGGCGTGGAAGCGGTTTAAACTTTGTAAAAATTTGGTTTTTACTTGACTGTGATTAAAAAACACTTTAGAAAGCTTGCCTCTTTGTAAGGGAAGAAAAAAAGATAACATAGAATTTATATTGGGTAACACTCATGTCTAAACGTTGTGATTTAACTGGCACTGGTCCTCAAAGTGGTAACAAAGTGTCTCACTCAAACCGCAAAACTAGAAGACGTTTCGAACCAAATCTTCATGTGGTTTCACTTCACAGTGAAACACTAGGTCAAACCGTATCACTTCGCGTGACAGCGGCGACACTTCGTAGTGTTGATCACAATGGTGGATTAGATGCATTTTTGCTTAAAAATGCTGCATCTAAGCTAACCGATGAAGCACAAAAACTAAAAAAGAAAATTAAATTAGCAAAAGCTAAACTAGAAGAAAAAGCTGCATAAGCTTTACTTCTAAAGAATTATTTTAAAAGGTCAGTGTCAAGTCACTGGCCTTTTTTGTTATGCGTAACAAAACGATAGTTGTTTAATCGCCATGTTGGCTTTCGCTACATGAGTGGCGATGCACATTAGCGCTTTCTATTTGATGTGCCATTCTTATGTGAAACGACTATAAAGATATGTTTTTTAGAATGAAAGTATGTGTGTAAAAGATCAAAGTAAGCTGGTAGGGGAGGAGGGATTTGAACCCCCGGCCAAGACGTTATGAGCGTCCTGCTCTAACCACTGAGCTACTCCCCCAATTTACGTGAAGGGAATTTAACTAATCTAGGAGATTTTGGCAAGCACAGAATCGTTTATACATAAGCGTTAGTATCAATAAGGAACAATTGAATGCTTAGGCGTAAAGAATAGAGGGCTATCATGGGCGAAGGTTTGGGTGTGTCCTGTGAATGCTCCTTGAGAAGAAAAGTCCCATGTAAGTGCACTATCCGTTGTGACATTACCATTACCTGCGGTTTCGCCCCATTGCTGAAACATCATACCGTTTGTGCCTTCAACAGACCAGAAATGTAGAGCGCCAGAGTTAAAGAAATCTTTAGTCCCAGCAAAACGATCAACAACGCTTGGATTGGCACTTGGTACGCGTGTTCTTCCATCACCTTCACGTAATAGTCCATACATGTAATGTCGGCAAAATGTAGCGGTGTCTTTCCATGTGCTGTAATAAACAGGGTCATGAATGAGGTCTTTATCAATGGTGAAGCGGTAGAACCAACGATAAAAGCTGTTGGTCATAAATGATGAGCCGGTGGTGCAACCATCTTCCCAGCCTTTTTTAAAGTTCTCAGGTGCATCTTCAGGCATTTGGTTGAAAACATAGCCTGCTGGCTTTAGTTGGTTTGGAATGCTATAGCATGCGCTAAGCGAGCTTAGGAGTAAGCCTGCCATTATATACCGTAAAGTGCGATATAATCTTATCTGAAAATGCATAATACGCATAGTTTATCATCCAATGTTTTATCTGCAGTTTTATCAATGCCATCCCATACAAATTTAAACGTATAATGACGGCAATAAGTGTATGCATCGCGCCATGCGCGATAATATTCGGGATCCTCTATCATGTTGGCATCAATTTTATAGCCGTAGTAGCTTTTATAGTAAGTAGTTGACATGGTGCCCATACCCGTTTGACAGCCTGCATTCCATCCCGCTAAGTAGTTTTCTGGTGCATCTTGTGCTGGCCCCGTAATACCATGAGGTTTTGGTGCAAAGATACTATCACTACTACATGCAGATAGAGTTAGCCCCAGAATAGTCATGATAGTGATGGTGAATACGTGTTTCATAAATTCTAAAAATACTCTCTTTGTAAATAACCAAACATGTAACGCTGGCAAAAATCGTAAGCAATTTTCCAACCAGTGTAATATTCAGAGTCTCTAGCCAATGTACTATCTTGTCTATAGTGATAGAATTGACGTTGGTGAGATGTGCCAGTAACGGATATTCCGCTGTGACAACCATCTTTCCAGCCTAGTTGGAATTTCTCAGGCCCTGGAGGACTACCTTCAAATAAATCTTGTTGCCAGAAATTCCCCGCTTTGGGTAAATAATTTCCACATGCAGGCAGACATAACAATATCAAAAGAGCGACTAGTTTGCTGGTTATGTGTTTTGTCATGTTTTTTTTACTTCTGTGTTCCAATTCCAATTTGGTCAGTCATCATGCCCCATGTGGCACAATACTGATAAGCATCTTTCCACGACTGGTAATATACTGGGTTACGTGCAAGAATAGGATCTTGACGCCAGCTGTGGAACATTTTATTGCTGGGGTTACTATAGCCTGCATATCCACTTTCACATCCATCCATCCATCCTTGTTGGTATTCAACAGGACCTTCAGGTGGTTGTTGAACCAGCTGTGCTGGGCGCATGAATCCAAAATCTGTTCGGGATGCACCGCATCCTGAAAGTAATAAGATTGATGTTATGCTTACAGCAGTAATGGTGTGTGTTATTTTCATCAGCTACTCTCTTACAGTCCGTGTGACTTTAAGAAATAGTGGCCTGCTAAAACAATCAAACTTAAAAATATTAATTTATTAAACATATCAATGTGTATCCCAATCTAACATAAACGTACAATAGCCTGAGGCGTCTGCGTATCCACGCAAATACCAAGGGTCGCTGGTTAAGCGGAATCCATCAATGTCGATGGATTGAAGTCTGTAAGAACCTTGACCAATAGCGGCTGTAATGTTCTGACATCCTTGCTTAAAGCCTTCACTGTAACTGTCGTCGTCACCTACACCAGGAGTACCGGTGAAGATAGCTTCGCGTGCAGCGCGGGGCTTAAACTTCTCACGTTTCCATAAATAAGCGAGGCTTCCTTCTGTATCTTCGCCACCAAAAAGGCAGCCAGAAAGAGGTAATGACATGGTCATTAAGCATCCAATAGTGATGAAACGACGTAGGTATGTCACTGTAGTTTGCCTCTTTATTTGGTTTATATCGTGAGAAATATTATTACTTCCCTATGTTTCTAATATACCAGATTAAGGTTACAGTTTTATGACATTTGGAAGAAAGCCGATAAAAAAAGCCTCCGACTAAGAAAATAGTCAGAGGCTTTCAATACTATTTAATAACAATGGTTTAGCTGTCTTGTAAAATGGAGGTTTTGATAACTTTATAGGTCTTAAACTCACCATTCTTTAATTTCTTAAGGTAAATTTGTAATTCTTTATAAACCATTCCTTGTAGGAAATATAACCCTATTAAATTGGGTATCGCCATCGAGAGAATCATCAAATCACTAAAATCGACAATCAGTCCAAGATCAGTAGTTAAACCACCCAGTAATGTACCGCAAATGAAGAAAATGTGGAATAATCCTACGCGTTTATCACCAAAGAGATAAATCCATGAACGCTCGCCATAATAACTCCATGTAATAATGGTGGAATAAGCAAACATGACCACTGCAAATGCCAGCACAATAGGAAACCATTCAATAACGGTAGAAAATGCGTGGCTAGTAAGAACAACCCCTGTTTCCTCTGCATATTGAGGTAAAGTATAGACCCCTGATACGGTAATAATAAGGCCTGTCATCATGCAAATGATAACCGTATCAATGAAAGGCTCTAATAATGCTACACAGCCTTCTCTGACGGGTTCATCCGTTTTAGCGGCCGAGTGAGCAATGGGAGCAGAACCAAGACCCGCTTCATTGGAAAAGCTTGCACGTTTAAAGCCAGCAATGATAGCGCCCACAATTCCGCCACCTGCAGCATCAAACGAAAAGGCTGCATGTATCATGGTGCTAAATGCCTCAGGAATATGTGCCGCATTAACAAAAAGAATGACCAAGCCTGCGCTCATATAAATAAGTGCCATAAGCGGCACTACTGCTTCTGCAACCACTGCAATGCGCTTGATACCACCAATGAGGACGATGCCAACACTAACGGCAAGCACAACGGCTAAGATGCGATCAAACTCACTTAACACATCAAAGCTACTTAAAATAGCAATGGTTTGGTTGGCTTGAAACATATTGCCCGCACCAATAGAGCCTGCAATACAACAACATGCAAAGATAACAGCAAGGGCTTTACCAATGCGTGGTTTACCAATTTCTTTTAAGCCATCTTGTAGATAGTAAAAAGCACCACCAGAAGTGCGTCCTTTTTTATTAATACGACGATATTTTTGACCAAGCATTACTTCAGCAAACTTTGTGGACATTCCAAATAGTCCAGCAATTGCCATCCATATCACTGCACCTGGCCCACCAATGGTGATGGCGATGGCTACACCTGCAATATTTCCAAGGCCAACTGTGCCTGATACGGCAGCTGTAAGGGCTTGAAAGTGGCTGATCTCACCGGGTTCGTTGCCTGAAGAATATTTACCACTCACGGCTGCTATGCCATGTCCAAAAAGTCGAATATTGATAAAGCCTAATCGAAACGTAAAGAAAACGCCACCAACGACAAGCCATGCGACTAAAAATGGAAAACCATATATATCAAAAAACAGAACAGCACTGAGTACAGAAACAATATCCGCTAATAGCTTCTGCGAGAGATATACAAAAACAGAGCTTAAAGGTGATGGAAGCACCTCAACGATAGTGCTGGTGTCTGCGAGTGTTGCAACAGCAATGACAGACATAGCAACCAAGGCCAATGAAAATAGCCAGAAACGTTTAATGAAAGAAATCATACATATCCTTTTGGTTAGCTTATTTCTAATCAAGCAATATAACATTACTCGATGCTCAGTAAACCGCTATCCTAAAAAATATTCAGATTAACTTAAAAAGATTGATTTTTCGCAATCGCTAAACGTCCATTACTCTTGAAAACCATACAATACGACCAAAAATATCTAATTCTTTTAATGGGCACGTAAATGCATTGTAAGGTGAGTTATCAACGCTAACGCGCACTGATGACTTGTCTGTAGGAAGAAATTCTAAGCGTTTTATAATAAGTCCTGTACCATCAAAAAGTGTAAAAACACCCGGTGGGTTGGGAGATTTTCGGTTTAAATCAATAATGACGTTGTCATTTACTTTCAACGTAGGGTGCATTTGTTCTTGTCTTACTTTTAAGATGCGTAAATTATTATAATTCTGTGAAATGTTACTTTTTACCCAGTTCTTATCAAAATAATGGGTATTACCTTTGGGGTAAAACACAGCATCAGCTGAGATGATACCCGCATCATCAGGAATTATTTCACTAATCGTTGTAACACTTCCATTGGTGATATTTGTAATTTCATTGTCATTTGTGGTGCCGTTGACCAAATAAGGAACACTTACCCCAAGTACTTCTGCAACAGCAGCAAGCTTGTTGGTGGTTGGATTGCACGATTTTCCACTCAGCACATCATAAACAAAAGATTGACCTACAGAGGCTTCTACCGCTAATTGGCGTGCATTAAATCCCATGCGGTGCATTTCTTTTTTTAAACGCACAATCATTTGGGTATTAAGTTGCTGTGACATAAATAAACCTCAGGGTTGCGTTCATAAAAGTTTATGCAACCTGAATATATTCATTCTTACTTTAAATCAACTAAAAAGAGAAGATTAATTATTTTATGCACCAATTAGTTTAGTTTTGTGTTTGTTTAGAGTTCCAACGTAGTATGATAACTTTTGTAATCCCATAGCGTCTTTCATCAAGCTGTTCAAACTCTTCGGGGATTTTGATGTCATCACGTTTTTCGAGTTCAAGCACAATAATTGCATTCTCTGCTAGCCAGCCTGAAGTGCTGAGGTTAGCAAGGGTTTTTGCTGCAAGACCACTTAAATAAGGTGGATCAATAAATATTAAGTTACACGCCATGCGAGCAGGTGGTGGGTTGGATGAATCGCTACGGATGCAGGTGATTTGTTTGTCTATACCCATCTGAATCGCATTTTTACGCGCAGTTTCTAAATTGATGTTTTCAATGTCAATCAACACAGCGTGGCTTGCTCCGCGTGAAATAGATTCAAACGCAAGTGCGCCGCTTCCGCAGTAAAGGTCGAGTACGCGGCTATCTTCTAATGCTGTTTTATTTCCTTCTAAGAAATTACCATGGGTTAGAATGTTAAACACTGCTTCTCGTGTGCGACCAGATGTAGGGCGCACTTCCTTGCCTTTTGGAGAAACTATTTTTCTACCTTTTAAACTGCCTGAAAAAATATGCATATCGTAACTCACATTCCTGAGATTTTTGTAAAGAGCGATTATGGATAACTATAATATATATCGCGTGCGATGCTAAGTCTTGTTTTGCCAATTTCCTAAAAAATTATCTAAATGTTTTTTAGGCACTTCTTGAAACTCACCTGGTTCAAGATCTTGCAGCTGGAAAGGGCCAAACGCAGTGCGGATAAGTCGGCTCACTTTTAGACCAATAAATTCAAGCAGCTTTCTGACTTCACGGTTTTTACCTTCAGTGACCGAAACATTCAGCCACATGTTATGTCCGTTTTCTTTTTGGTTCTTGCTGATTTCAATGGTAGCAGGTGCGTATCGAATGCCATCAACTGTAGCACCTTTTTCAACTTGTTTGAGGCGTTTTTGGTCGATATGCCCAAAGCCTCTTACGCGATATTTACGAATCCAACCTGTAGAAGGAAGTTCTAAATGTCGTGCGAGCTGACCATTATTTGTAAGCATTAATAAGCCTTCGGTGTTGAAATCAAGCCTACCGATGGAGATAACGCGCGGTAGTTTGCTTGGTAAAAGCGAAAAAACCGTTGGGCGGTTTTGTGGATCCTTGTGGGTGGTGATAACACCTTTTGGTTTATGTAGTAACCACATTCTGGCTTTATCTTGATTGGGCAACGACTCGCCATCAACTTGAATTGCATCTGGAGTTTCTAGTTTGATAGCGGGTGTATCTATGCGCTCGCCATCAACGGTTACGCGTCCTGCTTCAATCAGTTTTTCAGCGTCGCGTCTGGAGCATAAACCTGAATGGGCAATCCATTTTGCAATGCGTTGCGAGGAAGAGGGAGTATCTGACACACCAAAAGCCTTTCTTTAAATTTCATTTACCTATTCATAAAGCACCTTGCTTGAGAGTAAAGTTTTCCTTTAGCATTTTAATGATTAAGAATAAGAAACTAAGTGAAAACTCCTATTGCGAGTTACCATGGCTTCGTTATACTTACGCCATCAAAATTTGGATGGAGGAAAATATGGTAAGTGGATGGTTTATTTCAACGGCTGAAGCGGCAGAAACTGTTGTGGCGACAACCACCCATGATGTCTCAATGATGGGGCTTATTTGGCAGGCTGATATTGTTGTAAAGCTAGTGATACTGTTGCTGATAGCATCTTCCATATGGAGCTGGGCGATTATTTTTGAAAAATGGAAATTAGTGCGCCGCATGCAATATCGTAGCGATAAATTTGAAGCGTTATTTGCATCTGGCTTAAGTTTAGAACAAATTGCAACACGTGTGAAAGGTAAGGTGGATACGCCTATGGCACTTATTTTTATGAGTGCAATGCGAGAGTGGAAAGATGGTATTTTAAAAACAGCGAAAGTCACTACGGCAGATGTTAAGAATCATGCCTTCCGTCAAATTGAACAAACCATGCATACGGTGAAACATAAAGCCACTGAAAAGTTAGAAAATCGTCTTATCTTTTTGGCGACCACAGCTGCTGCTGCGCCTTTTATTGGTTTATTTGGTACGGTTTGGGGAATTATGAATAGTTTCCAATCCATTGCTGCTACCAAAAACACCACGCTTGCAGTGGTAGCACCCGGTATTGCTGAAGCATTGCTAGCAACAGGTATTGGCTTATTTGCTGCGATTCCTGCGGTGATATTTTATAACAAATTTAGCAATGATATTCGTCGTTATGCAAACCGTTTGGAAGATTTTACGGGATATTTAGCGACATCCATTGCGTTTCAAATTGACCATGGTGATGATGGAGCGAAGAAATAAGATGGGTGCTTCTGTTCAAGAACATGGCTTATCGCGAAGCCGAACACATACATATAGAGCAATGGCAGAAATTAACGTGACGCCATTGGTGGATGTAATGCTGGTGTTGCTTATCATCTTTATGGTGACGTCGCCTATGTTGGTGGCGGGTGTGAGTGTTGACTTGCCAGAAACGGGAGCAGCTCCTGTTGCGGGGCAAGATGAACCACTTGCGGTGACGATTGATAAAAAAGGGCAGGTTTACCTGCAAGAAGCGCCAATTAAGCTTAACGATCTTGTGGCGAAATTAGATGCCGTCACGAATGAGAATAAAGACATCCGCATTTTTGTGCGTGGTGACAAAGGCATCAACTACGGAAGAATTATGGAAGTTGTGGGAGCGATAAATGGCGCAGGATTCAATAAGGTCGCGCTTATCACAGAAAATCAGGGAAACTGATGCAGATTTAAAGCATGCTTTGGTCATATCCCTATTATTTCATGTAGGGATGCTAGTGCTTTTTGTCTTTGGCTTGCCGCATTTTTCTTCACCAAAGCAAATCCAAGAAAGCATTAATGTTGTAGAGATACTGACAGTGTCTGATATTACCAA
>CAYGTX010000054.1:0-3892 GCA_964352935.1 uncultured Rickettsiales bacterium
GGGTGGCAAACGTTGTTCCTATGCTTTGCATTGTGCCGATTTTATCTACGATGTTTTACATGCAAGAGCAATGGCTTGCACACATGCTTCTTGTGCTGCCGCTTGTGATGTTGTTGCTAACATTAATAGGTGGAATGGGCGCTGCGCTCACGCTGGGATTAAAACGAGCAACGGGTTTGCTTGGGTTGTTAATATTTCCGCTTTATATTCCCGTACTGATTTTTGCAGTATCAGCAGTAAGTGCTGTTGAGGCAGAGGTGAGGGGTGATGCATTGTTAATGCTGTTTGCAATGGCGACGATGATGCTGCCAATAACAGTGATAGCATCGGCTTTTACTATTCAAAAGAATTTAGAAGCCTCTTAGTCTTCTTTATTGACACTCATAATCTTCAGTAGATTCCATTAGTTTGCATAGCCCGCCTTGAACAGCTTTACTTAAATTCTCGGGGTCAAAATTATCTTTTACATTGTCTTTAAAGTTAATCGACATATCAACGATTGACTCAAGTGCTCCAGATATGTTGCCATCAACAAGATTGGTTCCAACCTGTTGAATTTTATCCCCATCTGTATTTAAAGCAAAAAATGCAAAGCAAGATATAAAGAGCATTGTGCCTATGTTGTTAGACATGCCCTTGAGTGCTTCGACTGGTAATTTTGCTAAATCAGTAAATGAACCAACTAAACTCATAATTTATACCCCACTCCTATATACTAATATTTTACCAGAAAATGATGGATAAAAAAAGGCGTTTTTAAAGTGGTTTATTTTTATCTTTATATATCAATTGCTTGGTGGTTTATTTTTCACTTTAAGTTGAATTTAATTGAAGGGTTCTTTTGGTGGATTCGTTAAAGAAAATCACTTGCTAAATGCCGCAAAAAGCATTATGTTTCCATCGCTTTTTTCATATGATAAAAAGGAGCGCCTTTGCCATGGTTGGCGAGCGATCTAAAAAAACTAAGTCCTTTCAGGATATTATTTTTACCCTAAATCAGTTTTGGGCTGATCAGGGTTGTGTGATTCTTCAACCTTATCATACTGAGGTAGGGGCGGGAACCTTGCACCCTGCAACAGTGCTTCGTGCGCTAGGGCCAAAGCCTTGGAATGTGGCTTATGTGCAGCCTTCTATGCGTCCTAAGGATGGTAGATATGGTGAGAACCCAAACCGTTTACAGCATTATTATCAGTATCAGGTGATCCTTAAGCCTTCACCAGATAATCTTCAAGAGCTATACCTTGAAAGCTTAGCGCAGCTTGGTATTGACGCCAAAAAACACGATATACGCTTTGTAGAAGATGATTGGGAAAACCCAACCGTTGGTGCGTGGGGTTTAGGCTGGGAAGTCTGGTGTGATGGTATGGAAGTCTCGCAATTCACCTATATGCAGCAAGTAGGTGGCATTGATTGTTCAATCATTCCGGGTGAGTTGACCTATGGTTTAGAGCGCCTTGCAATGTATATTCAAGGTGTTGAAAGTGTGTACGACCTTGATTGGAATGGAAAAGGCGTTACCTATGGTGAGATATTCTTGCAGCAAGAACGTGAATTTTCGGCCTACAACTTAGAATATGCTAATACAGAAAAGCTATTACGTCATTTTGAAGATGCGGAAAAAGAGTGCAATGCACTGCTTGAAAAGAATTTACCACTACCGGCATATGATCAAGCATTAAAATCTAGCCATTTGCTCAATTTACTAGATGCGCGTGGTGTGATTGGTGTGACGGAAAGGGCCGCTTATATTGGGCGCGTGAGGGCACTTGCGAAGGGAGCATGTGAAAAGTGGGTAGAACTTGGTGCAGGAGAATAAACCATGTTAAATATGCTTAAAAGCAAAATACACCGTGCAAAAGTCACGCAGGCAGATCTTAACTATGAAGGATCAATTACCGTTGATCAAGACTTACTAGATCAAGCTGACATACTTGTGTACGAGCAAGTGGATGTGCTGAATATCAATAATGGTGCACGTTTTACAACATATACCATTCCAGCGCCGCGTGGCTCAGGTAAGATTTGTGTCAATGGTGCGGCTGCACGATTGGTACAGCAGGATGATTTAGTAATTATCTGCGCCTACACGCACATGGAAAAAGAACAGGCGATTGAGCATAAGCCAATCGTGTTACTCATGGATGAAAATAATCAGGTAAAACAAGATGGCAGAATTGCTGCTTGAGCTATTTAGTGAAGAAATTCCCGCACGTATGCAGGTAGCTGCTGCTGAGCGTTTAAAAACAGCGGTAATTGCTGGCTTGAAAGAGCAGGGGCTAAATCATAAGGCAGTGGAGCTTTATGCTACGCCGCGTCGTCTTGCGCTGATTGTTGAGGGTATTCCTAAAACACAAACATCTACCAAAGAAGAACGTCGTGGGCCTCGTAGTGATGCACCAGAAAAAGCATTAGAAGGTTTTTTGCGTTCCACAGGGCTTACCAAAGATCAGCTTGAAGTGCGTAAAACCCCAAAAGGTGAATTTTACTTCGCCGTGATTGAAAATAAAGCTGCATCGGTGGCGGATGCGCTAGCAAATATCTTGCAAGAAGTATTGGCAAAGTTCAGCTGGCCAAAATCTATGCGTTGGGGTGATCACGCTGTGCGTTGGGTGCGCCCACTTCATAGTATTTTATGCTTATTTGACGGTGAAATTGTGCCGATTGCTTATGGTCACGTTAAAGCGTCGAACAAAACATCAGGGCATCGCTTTTTAGCGCCAAAATCATTTATCGTAAAAGATGCAAAAGAATATAAAGAAAAATTGCTAGAACATAAAGTGGTGCTATGTGCGGATGAACGCCGCAAGAAGATTGAACTAGAAGCACAGCGTTTAGCGCGCTCACATGCTGCCAATGTAGTGGAAGATAAAGGCTTGTTAGACGAAGTAAGTGGTTTGGTTGAGTGGCCTGTACCGCTTATTGGGCGCATTGATGACCGTTTCATGGAGCTTCCATCTGAGGTATTGCAAACAGCGATGCGTTCGCATCAGAAATATTTTTCACTCTCGCTAGAAGACGGCACGATGGCGCCCTATTTCATCACAGTAGCGAATATTGAAAGTGATGATCATGGGCAGCGTATTATTGCTGGAAATGAGAGAGTGCTAAGAGCGCGTTTAGAAGATTCAAAATTTTTCTGGGATTTAGACCGTCGTCATGGTTTAGAAAGCCATCTTCCAGCACTAAAAAATATGATTTACCATGCCAAGCTTGGCTCTGTGCATGAAAAGATGGAGCGTGTTACTGAACTGGCAAAATTACTTGCTATGTGGGTGCCGCATGCCAATCTATTGCAAGTAGAACGCGCAGCGATGCTATGTAAGGCTGATTTAAATACCGAAATGGTAGGCGAATTTCCTGAGCTTCAAGGCTTAATGGGTAGCTATTATGCGCTTGAAAGCAAAGAGGACCCAGAAGTGGCGGAAGCTATTCGTACCCATTATAGCCCGCTTGGGCCTAATGATAGCGTGCCAAATCAGCCCGTTGCCATTGCGTTGGCGCTTGCAGATAAAATCAACTCGGTTGTTGGGTTATTTGCGGTGGGTGAAAAGCCTACAGGCTCTAAAGATCCTTTTGCACTGCGTCGTAATGCGCTAGGCGTGATTCGTATTGTGCTTGAAAATAAGCTGCGCATGCCGCTTCATTTGGCGTTTGAAAAGGCGCTAAACCCTTTCAAGCTGGATGATTTTCCATCGCCTAGTGATAAAAAAGAAAAAAACAAAGAAAAGCGCGAGCGTATCATTACTGAGCTGGTCGATTTCTTTGCAGATCGTTTAAAGGTATTTTTACGTGATCAAGATATCAGTCACGACTTAATTGAAGCAGTATTTGATGGTGGTAAGGAAGATGATTTTGAGCGTTTAGTGCGTCGCGCGCAATCGCTTCATAACTT
>CAYGTX010000054.1:3902-9316 GCA_964352935.1 uncultured Rickettsiales bacterium
CGGGCTGGCAAGAGTGTGGCACCAGAAGCAAAGAACGATAACAAAACCTATGAAGGCTCGCCCAAAGAAGATTTGTTAGAGCAAGATGATGAAAAAGTTCTTTTCCATTGGTTTGAAGAAGCAAGACCTCAATTGGAGGCTGCGCAAAAGGAAGAGAACTTTGAAGAAACGATGAAAATTTTGGCGGGTGTGCGCGATAAGATCGACAATTTCTTTGACAATGTCACTGTAAACTGCGATAACGCCGCCACGCGAAAAAACAGATTGCTTTTGGTGTCTCAATTTAGAGCTTTCTTGCACCAAGTGGCAGATTTTTCAAAAATAGAAAAGTAATCAACAGGGGTATCACGCTTATGACAAAATGGGTCTATAGCTTTGGAGACGGCGCTGCTGAAGGCACTGGCGCAATGCGTAATCTTCTTGGCGGTAAAGGGGCTAATCTTGCTGAAATGTGTTCGCTTGGGCTTCCTGTTCCTCCTGGGTTTACCATCTCGACCGATCTTTGCACCGCCTATTACGACAATGGTAAGCAATACCCTAAAGATTTACAAGATCAGGTTAAAAAAGCGTTAGCTGATATTGAAAAAACCATTGGTTCCAAATTTGGTGATGAATCTGACCCATTATTAGTTTCCGTGCGCTCAGGTGCGCGTGCCTCTATGCCAGGCATGATGGATACCGTATTAAACCTTGGTTTGAACGACAAAACCGTTCTTGGTTTAGCACAAAAAAGTGACAATGAGCGTTTCGCTTACGATAGCTATCGTCGCTTTATCCAAATGTATTCTGATGTAGTGCTAGGCGTTGATCACTATCATTTTGAAGAATTATTAGACCTTAAAAAACAAGATAAAGGCGTGAGCCTTGATACCGACCTAGATGCTGATGATTTAAAAGCATTGGTGGCATCATACAAAGAATGCGTGAAAGACGAATTGGGTACTGATTTCCCTCAAGACGTGCAAGAACAACTTTGGGGTGCTGTTGGTGCGGTGTTTGATTCGTGGATGAATGCACGTGCGATTACTTATCGTCGTTTACACGATATCCCAGCTGCTTGGGGAACTGCGGTAAATGTGCAGTCAATGGTGTTTGGTAACATGGGTGAGTCATGTGCTACAGGTGTAGCATTTACACGTGATCCATCAACTGGCGATAACGAATTTTACGGTGAATATCTTGTGAATGCACAAGGTGAAGATGTGGTTGCTGGTATCCGTACCCCTCAACAAATCACCATTGCTGGAAAAAAGAAAAATGAGTCTAATCTTCCAGCGATGGAAGAATGCATGAATAGTGTATATAAAGAGCTTGTAGCAATTTATAAGCGTCTTGAAGGTCACTATAAAGACATGCAAGACATCGAATTTACCGTACAAGATCAAAAATTATGGATTCTACAAACACGTAACGGTAAACGTACCGCTGCTGCTGCCATTAAAATTGCAGTCGATATGGTAAACGAAAAGCTTATCTCTAAAGAAGAAGCATTAAGCCGTATTGACCCATTAGCGTTAGATCAATTGTTACACCCAACCTTAGACCCAAAAGCACATAAGCGCGTGATTGATCGTGGTCTTCCTGCATCTCCGGGTGCGGCTTCTGGTAAGGTTGTGTTCACCGCTGAAGATGCTGAAACACAAGTGCATGCAGGTGAAAAAGTTATCTTGGTTCGTATTGAAACCAGCCCTGAAGATATTCATGGTATGCATGCTGCAGAGGGTATTCTTACCGCTCGTGGTGGTATGACATCGCACGCTGCTGTTGTAGCGCGTGGCATGGGTAAACCATGTGTTTCAGGTGCGGGTGGTCTTCGTATTGATTATAAGAACAAGAAATTTACTGCCGGTGGCGCTGAATTAAAAGAAGGTGATTTGCTCACCATTAACGGCTCAACAGGTGAAGTAATTCTTGGTTCTGTGCCAACCATTCAACCAAAACTATCTGATGATTTCAGAACCTTAATGGAATGGGCAGATAGCGTGCGTACACTTAAAGTGCGTACCAATGCTGAAACTCCTCAAGATGCTGAAACAGCACGTCGTTTTGGTGCAGAAGGTATTGGCTTATGCCGTACTGAGCATATGTTCTTTGACGCTGAGCGTATCATTGCTGTACGTGAGATGATTTTGGCTGAGAATGAAAAAGGTCGTCGTGTGGCGTTGGATAAATTACTTCCAATGCAGCGTGAAGATTTTGTACAACTCTTCAAAATCATGGAAGGTTTGCCAGTAACAGTACGTCTTCTTGATCCACCTTTGCACGAGTTCCTTCCTAACACGGATGAAGATGTGAAAGAAGTTGCTAAAGCTGCGGGTATTTCTGAAGAAGATGTGCGTGCGCGTGCTAGCGGTTTACATGAGCATAACCCTATGCTTGGTCACCGCGGTTGTCGTTTAGGTATTACCTACCCAGAAATCTACGAAATGCAAGCCCGTGCAGTGTTTGAAGCAGCAGTGCAAGTCACCAAACAAGGTGGCGAGCCAGTGCGTCCTGAAATTATGATTCCACTAGTGCTTAGCAAAAGAGAGCTTGATATTTTACGTGAAGTGATCGATCAAGTAGCGGAATCTGTCTTTAAAGAGCAAGGTAGCAAGATTGAATATCTTGTCGGAACCATGATTGAACTTCCTCGCGCCGCCCTAAAAGCAGGCGAGATTGCTGAGACTGCTGAATTCTTTAGCTTTGGTACTAACGATCTTACGCAAACCACATGTGGTATTTCACGTGATGATGCATCGGGTTTCTTAGGTGCTTATAAAGAAAAAGGCATTTTTGAATATGATCCTTTCGTGCGTTTGGATGAAGAAGGTGTTGGTGAGCTGGTAAGTATTGCAGCTGAGCGCGGTCGTGCTACTCGTAAAGATATCAAAATGGGTATCTGTGGAGAGCATGGTGGTAACCCACATTCGGTTCATTTCTGTCAGCGTATTGGTCTTTCTTATGTATCATGTTCACCATACCGCGTGCCGATTGCACGTTTAGCAGCAGCACAAGCAGTGATTCAGCAGAAGAAAAGTGCCAATGGCAAGAAAGCAGCATAATTAAAAGCTGAGAATCTGTCTGGCTTTGAGTTGTTGAGTAAAACTGCTATAATGGTTGAAGCTTTAACTAGAAGGTAGCTTTGCTATGTCACGTGAACCCTATGATGATAATGCGTTTATCGTTGAATCGAAGCAGGTGAAAAACGTGGTGCGCGTCACCGCGATTGATCCTAAAAGTGGTATTGAAGCAACTATCATCACGCCACTTCGCGTCAGCCAGCGTCACCGAGAGCAGCTAGCTGCTAGAAAGCTGCGTTATGTTCTTGATAAGAAATTTGGCGACCATCTGAATGATGATTTAGAAGGGTCTGATAATAAAAGAAGTGATGACGCTAATAACTATCCATATCATCAAGATATTATTACGTAATGTATTATTAACGTCATCAAAATAAGCTATTATTCTTACGATGCAATTTGCATTGATTTATTGGCTTGTCTTTCTTTCATGTGTCTTTGAGCTGGCTCTAATAATGCTTTATTTAAGATCTCTTCTGAAATTTTAGCGATTTCATCAAACTTCTTATTTCCTGCCGCGTCAAAGATAGCACTTTCGGGATGTCCTTGAATGAAGAAGCCCTTCATTTTACCGTCTTTGCCTTTTACTTCAAGCGCTTCAACAATGCCATCTTCGCAAAATGCTGATACTTCTGCGCCATGTTTTGCAAGCTTAGTAAGTGTTTCTTTATCATTTCGGCATGCGCCGCCATGAGCAGCAGGAATCATCACGCGGTGAAACTGTCCTTCAGAAGCTGGCCCTTGGATTTTTTCTGTTATGTCGTGTATTAAGCTGCCTTCTACAGGTACGATCATGTGTCCGCTATAACCCAATGCATTACCAAGTAAATCAGCAGAAAGATCAGGGTCTGGTTCAGACGCGCCATGGTTTACTGAAAGTTTGTTTTTATTACTAATCATGTCTTTCACTCTACCAATACCGCTGGGCCCAACCGCATGGTTAACATATGCTTGAAGACCACCGCAAATGCCTAATACTGGGATGTTTAAAGGTGATTTTTCATCTTCAAGTACTGTTTCAAAGAGTGAGCTACTTACAAGAGGGCGTTTTTCATTTGGGTGGAATGGAGGGCTGTCATAATTATACCAATCTCCAGGAGCCACGATGCCATCAATGTTTAGATTCTTTAGCACATGCCTAACTTCACCAGGAAGTGTTTTCTTAAAATGCGCACGCCATTCTTGAGAACTCTGCTCAGGTACTGGTGAACCATTTATAATATTAAGTGATTGGAAGTGACGATTAGTCAGGCGAGTTGCACTATCATAAATTTCTTCATAATCGATAGCGGCAGTGTTATAGCCTAACTGTTCTACGACACCAAATACATGTGTTCCATAGCGGTTCGTTTTTGCATCACCTTTTTTGGCGTAAAGAACACCAATGATAGGCTTTTCTTTATGTTTAGGAGTGCCATTTAAAAACGATACAAAAGATTGGCTAGCTGTTGTAGGTGTTTGATTAGTCATAGGAGTTTTCTCATTCGAGTTAAATCTTACCCTAAAGGTTTATCACATCAATGTTACAGAATGATGACAAATAGAAAATAAGTGCTAAATCACCTAAAAACCTTGCGTTAGAGACAATAAATGTTATAAGGAATGCTTGCTTGTTTTGAGCAAATAGCATGTTTTTAAATACAAAGAATAAGGCGAGTCCTATGCAGGTGAAGGAAATAAAGAACGAAGGCTTAAAGCGCGAATATAAAGTAACCATTTCGGCTAAGCAAATTGACGAGCAGCTAGAGCAAAAAATTGAAGAAACTGCTAAAAAAACAAAATTGCCAGGTTTCCGTCCAGGTAAAGTGCCTCTTTCTTTAGTAAAGAAAAAGCATGGTGCTGCACTAATGGGTGAAGTGGTTGAGCAAGCAGTGAGCAAAGCATCTATGGATGCGCTTAAAAAGCAAGATGTACGCCCTGCACAACAGCCAAAAATTAGCATCACCTCATTTGATGAAGGTAAAGATTTAGAGTTTGATATTTCATTAGAAATTTATCCTGAAGTGCCGAAAATTGATTACAAAAAGATCAGCTTGAAAAAATGGACCGTTGAAATTTCTGACAAAGATGTTCAAGAAGGTCTAGAGCGCTTAGCTAAAGCCAATAAAGATTTTGCAGCGCCTGCTAAAAAACGTGCCGCTAAAAAAGGTGATATGTTAAATATCGATTTTACAGGTCGTGTGGATGGTGAAGAATTTGCTGGCGGTAAAGCGGAAGGCTTCCAATTAGAGCTTGGTTCTGGTCAGTTTATTCCTGGTTTCGAAGAGCAGTTAGAAAAAGCAAAAGAAGGCGAAGAGAAAATTGTAAAAGTTTCTTTCCCAACTGAATATCACAGCAAAGATCTAGCAGGAA
>CAYGTX010000055.1:0-9167 GCA_964352935.1 uncultured Rickettsiales bacterium
TATGAAAGCATTGCCTTGTCCAGCATTGCTTCAATGCCGGTTTTTTCTTCTTCTTCAGAAATATCGCCACCAAAGCCAAGAAGATTGTCAATTTCTTCTTGAGAGAGTGCGCGACCATCCTCGCCAACCATGCCATCTGCACCAGCATCTAACTCGGCCTCGGGAGCCGCATTTTCCACTTCGTTGGGTGCTTCTGTGTTTTGATCGTCTGCCATACGTTTTGAACGCCTTTATTGCACCAAAATTTGCTTAAACAATATATCATTTACCTTTGCTGGATGCACTATCTTGTTGATACGCAAGAGTAATTCTTCACGCAGTCGATAAATGCCAGCAGAGCCTTGTAAATCTTCTAGCCTAAGTTCGCGCAAGTAAACCTGAAAGCTATCGCGAATGCGCGGAAGCTTTGATTCAATAGCGGGAATCTGGGCCTCGCCCGGAAGTTCAAGTGAAACAGTCATTTTCAAGAAGCTTGGGCGCTTGCTTCCTACATTCAGGTTGACGAGAAACTCTTCTAAATCATAGTAAATAATTTGTTGTGGCGGCAGTAGTTTGCCGTCTTCATCATAGAGCGGGTTGCCATTTTCATCGGTTGGAGTCGCTTGCTGCTTGGAACTTCCGCCTCCAATGATGCCAGTAAAATAAAGTGCAGCAGGAATGGCAGCTAAAATCAACACAAGTGCAGCAATGATGATAATTTTCTTTTTGCCACTTGGTACAGCGGCAGCTGCTTCTTCGCCTTCAGCGCCCTCTTCAGTGGCTTCTTCGCCCGCTTCAAGCTGTGGTTGCTCTTCATCTGGTTTTTTATCGTCTTCAGCCATAATTTTCTTCAATATTTGCCGTTGAGTGTTTAAATACAATAAACGCTATATATAGTTAATATACGTTATAACGCTATACAAAATCTAGCTTTTTTATCCTATTTTAGCAGAGAGTTTAGCGGTTGAATGCGGAAAGTCAATCTGGTTGCGACAAAGAGCGGAAAAATTTACCGATACAAGGGGGAATTTTTTTCCCTTTTTATGATAAGCACTAAAGCGCTGGAAGCTTCTAAAAAACGAAAAACAGCAGAAAACAGGTCTTTGTAAGAAGTTGGCATGAACTGTGCTTAGCTATTAAGGCGTGAACAGGTAGCACGCATACCCTCTAAGGCCAGGTAGTCCGCGACTTGACTTGAGACTTTTTTCTGTGCAGCAGCGGCTTGCTGTATTTTTAGAAGCCTTACTCAAGTGTTTTTGTAAGAAAAACTTTTCAAGCGCGAAGACTTTTAGATATGGATAATGTCGGATATATTTTAGCATCAAGATCAATTGCGCTTCAATCGCAGCAAAACCGTATTGCCGATCAGGTGGCAAACGGTAATACTGTTGCGTTCAAGCTAGAACGTGATGTGATGGAAGAAGTGAAATTAGATGGCGGAAATGCTGGAAAACTAGCATTCACCGAGATTGGTACCGTCACACGTGACAATAGCAATGGTCCTTACCAGAAAACAGATAGACCTCTCGATTTAGCCATTCAAGGCGATGCCTACTTTATGGTAGAAACGCCACTTGGCCCACGTTATACCCGCGCAGGCAATTTCACTGTAAATGTAGAGGGTGATTTAGTGAATAAAGATGGCTACCGCGTACTTGGTGCGGGTGGTCAGATTACGAATTTCGCCCCTGAAGATACTGACATAAGCATCAAAGAAGATGGGTTAGTAACCGTCGGAAACGGCGAAGGGAGAGGTCAGGTAGGCCTTTATAAATTTGAGAATCCGATGATGTTAGAGCGTGTAGGCGCTAACATGTATCGTTCAGAGATTATACCAGATATTGCAGAGGACTCGGTTATCTCTCAAGGCATGTTAGAGCAGTCTAATGTGAATATGGTAACGCAGATGACAGAGCTTATAAATGTTTCCCGTGGGATTGAAATGGCAAAGAAAACCGCTGATCGTAACCATGAAATAGAGTTAGATTCCATTCGACGTATTGCAAGGAATCAGTAGGTAAGGCAAATAAAAGTGAAAAGAATCTGACAAAGTAAGTAAGAGAAGACGTCTAAAGTAATTGTCAGATAGTTAAGCTTCCAAAGAAGCAAAAAGATAGAAAAGGAGCACGAATATGCAATCATTATATACCGCCGCTACAGGGATGCGCGCTGCAGAGCTCAATATTGATGTTATCGCAAACAACTTGGCAAACCAAAACACCACTGCGTTTAAGCGTCGTCGAGTTGAGTTTGAAAGTTTGCTTTATATTGATAAGCAGCAAGTGGGAGCGCAAAGCTCAGATGTAGGTACGATTCGTCCTGTTGGTATTTCGGTGGGTTTGGGTGTGAAAACCAGCGCAACCTATCCAGTGCTAGAGCAAGGGCCGTTGCAAGAAACCGAAGCGCCACTAGATCTTGCGATCGATGGTGGTGGTTTATTCAGAATTATTCTTCCAAATGGTGATGAGGCCTATACACGCGCTGGTGCATTTCAGTTAAGTTCTGAAGGTGAGATTGTGACCGAAGATGGCTATACCGTGTCGCCTGGCATTACTGTGACTGAAGATGTTTCAACCATTACGGTGAATGATAGCGGTGAAGTGATAGGAACCGACAGTCAGTTAGTATCAACCGTGCTTGGACAGTTTGAGATTGTAAAATTTCTAAACCAAGCGGGATTAGAAGCCCTAGGAAATAACCTATTTGCTGAAACCGAAGCATCGGGCGCATCCATTGATGGTGTAGCAGGTGATGAGGGCTTTGGTAGTGTGTTGCAAGGCTTTATTGAGGGATCAAACGTGAATGCGGTGATAGAGTTGACAGACTTAATTCGAGCACAACGTGCGTTTGAATTTAACGTAAAAGTGTTGGAAAAAGCGGATCAAACCAGCCAAGTATTTAGCCAAAGCGTGTAATTTAAATGGCAATAAAAAGAGTGATAGCAATGTTTAAGTTAATTCGATTGAGTGTACTTCTAGCAGTTTGCCTGATGGCAAGTGCGTGGCAGTCTCATGCGGCGATGACAGTCTATCCACTGCCTAATATTTTTAAAGGGGTGAATATGATTGCCCTTTCAGAAATTGAAGAAAGCTTACTGCGTGCTTTTTCATTACAACAGGGGCTTGAGCCATCGCAAATTGAATTGCAAATTTTAGGGCATGAAAAAGGGGTGCGTGTTGATTTGGAAGCGCCATCGTATGAAATGCAAGTGTCAAACCTTGATGTAAACTCTCGTACGCGCCAATTCGGCTCGGATTTGGTGTTTAGCACGCCCGATGGGCAAGTAGAAAAGATAGAAATCAGTGGGCGTTTTGAAGAGGTGATACAGGTTCCTGTTTTAGCGTCACGTTTGCCCGCAAAACATATCATCACCGAAGATGATATTGTGTTTGAGAATATCGCCACGCATCGTTTGAATGATCACTTTGTCAGAGAGCAGGATTTCTTAATTGGAAAGATGCTGCGTCGCAGTGCTCCGGTTGGGCGACCTATTCGTGCAAGAGATGTGATGGAGCCATTGGTGGTGGAGCGCAATAGCTCAGTGACGATGGTGTATCAAACGCCTTACATGACAATTCGTACCCTTGCTATTGCACTAGAAGATGGCAGCAAAGGTGATGTGATTCGCGTCAGAAATGCCAGTAGTTCACGTATTGTTCAAGCCACGATTGAAGACGAATCGATGGTCAGAGTTGGGCAATATAAAGGGGAGGAAGTGCTATGAAGAAGATAGTAACACTATTACTTTTATCGCTGGGTCTAACCGCCTGTACAGAATATCAACTTGATAGGCTCAAAGATGTGGGGCAGCCTCCTCGTATGCAAGATACAACAGTGCCGATGAGTAAGCCGGACTTTACGCCTGTAGCATGGCCAGATGAAGAGCTGGATTTACCTGTGAAACGCAGTGTGAATTCATTATGGCAGCCAGGGTCTCGTGCTTTCTTTAGAGATAATCGTGCGCGTCGTGTGGGTGATATTATGAAAGTGACAGTCAGGATTCAAGACAGAGCAGAGCTTGAAAATAATACCCAACGTTCACGTTCAAACAATGCAGATGCCCAGTTGGGTGCGCTCTATGGGCTTGGTGATTTAGCAACGCGCTGGATACCGGGAACAGCGGATAATGCTAATTTGCTAGATGCGAGCAACACTTTCTCTAATAATGGTGATGCATTAACCGAGCGTGAAGAAGTGATTGAGACCGAAGTAGCTGCTATGGTGACGCAAATTTTACCCAACGGAAATTTGGTGATTCGCGGTGAGCAAGAAATACGTGTCAATTTTGAGCTACGTACTGTCAGTGTGACAGGTATCGTTAGACCCGAAGATATTAGTGCAGATAATCATGTAGATTCTAATATGATCGCCGAAGCAAGGATTGCGTATGGTGGTCGTGGAGTGCTCAGTGATGTGCAACAGCCACCAATTGGCTATCAGGTGATGGATGTACTTTCACCGTTCTAAGCATCACTTTGTACTCACGATGAGGGGAAGTTAAGGAAAAGGAACTGTTCCAATCTCTCAAATTCAGAAACACCGCTTTTGGCACGTAGCTTGAAGCGGTGTTTTTGTTTTTTATTCATCATAATCAGCAAGTTTAGGAAAATTTGCGAGCCATCAACCAGCGAAGCTGAAGAGTCAGTGCTAAGTGTTAGTGCTAAGTGCTGATTGGCGAGGACATTAGTCCGAGCCAGCCATGAGCCCGCGAAGCGGTGTTTCATTGTGAGTTTAGGAAAACGAGCAGGAAACAAATAAAAAGAATAGGACATTAGTCCGAGCCAGCCATGAGCCCGCGAAGCGATGTTTCATCGCGAGGATAGGAATCCGAGCAGGGAGCATACAAATAGCTTAATTTAGGAAAGTTTCACGGAAGTAAAATAAAAAACTTAAGCCCCAAAGGGTGCAGAGAAGCTTCTCACAAGGCTTCCCACAATAAGATACCAGCCATCCACGAGTACAAAAAATATCAACTTAAAAGGAAGCGACACAAGCACAGGCGGTAACATCATCATACCCATCGACATAAGGGTGGAAGCGACCACCATGTCGATAATCAGAAAGGGAATATAGACCAGAAAGCCAATCTCAAAGGCGCGTTTTAGCTCGCTGAGCATAAAGGCGGGAATCAACACTTTCATGGGGGTATCTTCAGGTTTTTTGAGGGTGTCTTCATCTACTCGCGCAATATCGATAAAAAGCTCTAAGTCTTTTTCGCGCACATTGCCTAGCATAAAACGGTGAAATGGCTTGATGATAGGTTCAATGGCCTGCTCTTCGGTGATTTTTTCTTCCATTAGTGGCTTTAAGCCCTCTTGGTATGATTGCTCAAACACAGGGGACATAATGAAAAAGGTAAGGAATAAAGCAAGGCTGATTAATACTGAATTTGGTGGTGTTTGCTGCAATCCTAACGCGGTTCTAAGAAATGAAAACACAATTACAATACGTGTAAACGATGTCACCATTACCAATATAGAGGGGGCTAAGCTTAAAACGGTAATGACTGCAAACAGTTGAATAACACGGCCTGTGACAGCGCCGCCACCTTCTCCAAGGTCAAGATTCAGGCTTTGAGCCGCTGCATCGAGAGGAAAACCAAAGATTGCAGCAAAGGCACAGCATGTTATAAACGCATAAAAAGTATGTTTTGAAAATGTCATGCGTCTTTTTCCTTAGTCTCTACAGCATTGATGTTGCGTTCAATCACCATACTGTTATTTCCAATTAAAATAAGATGTTCCGTTTCGTCTCGTTGAATCAGCAAGAGGCGGTGCTTAGGGTCAATATAAGTGGTTTCGAGAATTTTGACGCGTTTATCTTTCTGCTGACGTGCAACCAGATGGCTTGGCATAAATTTCTTAGCAATCAACGCCGCAATCCCAATTAATCCACCGACTAAAAGGAGCGCAAGCAGTGCGCGTATCCAAAGATCTACTTCCATATATTTCTTATCTATGTGTTGTTTTGAGGGTCGTTATTGGTTGAAGATGGTTTTTTTGGCATTTTCTGAGCGTGTTTGGCGTAGGCATTCATCGCGCGTTCGCGCTGATTTAATTCGCTTGCTTCACCTTTGAGTGCGTCTTGTCTTTCTTGCATTCTTTTTGATAAGTCGGTGAGAAATTCAATCATCTTGTTGAGTTCAGGCTCAAACGTAATAGCATCTTCTCTTGGAAGAGAGGTCACTTCTTTGCAGACTGTTTTGACTTTAAATTCTAGACCATCTGTTTGAAATGGCTCGCCCGTTTCAAGCGCCGCTTCATTTGACTTAATTTGCTGCCATATATCTTCTAGCATTTCATTGATTTCTTCAATCGGACCATTACTCATTTGTCTTATCCTGTGCTTTTAAGTCAGAATTTACACGATAAACGTAAGAAAGAATTTCTGCAACTGCTGTATAGGCTTCAAGTGGAATTATTGAGTCGACTTCAAGATGTGATAGAATTTCGACTAATTCTCTATCCTTGCGAACATGGATGCCATTTTCTTCTGCAATGGCGATGATTTGTTGTGCAATATGACCTTCACCATTAGCAAGTATGCGTGGCGCTTCGTCTTCCTCGCGGTCATAGCCCAGCGCGACAGCCTTTTGAATGCGGTTCTTAGATGAATAATCGTCAGCGTCACTCATATGATTCTCTTTTTTGTTATGACTATAAGAGCATATTAAGCTTAAAGTGGCAATGTAAAGATGTAATCCATGATGGCAAGAGCGATGGGTATCGTAACAGAAGCGGCAACAGTTTGCGCCACAATCATTCCTGCAAGCAATGATGCATTGCTACCATGGCGCTTTGCCATTAAATAAGATGCCGCAGAGGCGGGAAGAATGGTGTAGACCACCGCGATGCCCGCATCAAATGCGGATAATTCAAACCAGCGCGCAATCCAAATGGCAACAACAGGCAACAAAATGAGTTTGATGAATGTTGCCACGCCAATAAAATATTTACCACTTCTCACCGCTTTGATGTTGAGGGCGCTGCCCACAACCAATAACCCAATCGGAAGTGCGGCGCTGCTTAGGCTGCTAAGTGTTTTATAAATTATGGTTGGTATATCAACATTAAGGTAGCTGACAAACAAGCCACCAAGGCAAGCAATCACGATAGGGTGAAGTAAAACACGTTTTAAGAAGGCCAAGAGAGGCTCTTTAACCTTGCTTGGGTCGTAATAAATAAGAAATGAGAGCACAAACGTGTTCATCACCGGCACCACAACACCCAGCAACATAGCATAGATGACTAAGCCTTTTTGACCAAAAATACCCAGTGCGACAGGCAAACCAATATAGGCAGCGTTGGTTTGAATAGAGCCCTGCATCAGTGCCGTAAAATCGGCTTTTTGTGGGTGATGTAGGTGATACCAAACAAAGACAATAATGAAGATAATTAGATTCGCAACCAGCACCACTGATGCAATAGGTATAATATTCAGTGCATTTGAGAAATCAGAGTCCGCAATTTTTATAAATAAAATGGTTGGAAGTAATAGATAATAGGCAAGTTTTTCGGCGCCATTCCAAAAACCTCTTTCAAGCCACTCATAGTAGGTCACAAAATACCCTACTGCAATGACAGCAAAAACCGGCACGAGTGTGTTGATAATGGTGGAATCTAGCATGTTCGCTTTATTGTCTTTCTTGTTTTCTGTTCAGCTAAAAAAGCATATGTGCTTTATTCATACGCAAAGAGCAAGTATTTGTAAAAGAAGAAATAAAAAAGGGAGAGAGAAATTGGCTCTCCCTTTTGCAGTCTTTTGAAGCAAGGTTATAAGCTATTAGAAGCCCATACCGCCCATGCCACCCATACCGCCCATGCCACCCATGTCAGGCATAGCAGGTGCTGAAGAATCATCGCTGTCTTCGTCAGCAATCAATGTTTCAGTGGTGATTAATAGACCAGCAACCGATGCAGCATCTTGAATGGATGCGCGTACTACTTTTGCAGGGTCAATAATACCTGCTTCAAATGCATCAACATACTCGTTGTTTTGTGCATCATAGATGTAGCTTGTTTGTTTGGTTGCAAGAAGGTTTTCAAGAAGTTTACCAGCAACAACCGCACCATCAACACCAGCATTTTGTGCAATTTGACGCACAGGAGCTTGAAGCGCACGCTTCACGATGTTAACACCAGCTTGTTGGTCTTCATTATCAAGCTTTAGGCTGTTAAGGGTTTGAGAAGCATAAAGTAGGGTTGAGCCACCACCAGATACAATACCTTCTTCAACCGCAGCGCGTGTTGCATGAAGTGCATCATCTACACGGTCTTTACGCTCTTTCACTTCCACTTCGGTCGCGCCACCAACTTTAATGACAGCAACACCGCCAGAAAGTTTCGCTAAACGCTCTTGAAGTTTTTCTTTGTCATAATCAGAAGAGGTCTCTTCGATTTGAGCCTTGATTTGCTTACAACGTGTTTCAATATCAGCTTTGTCACCTGCGCCATCAACAATGGTAGTATTTTCTTTGCTGATGGTTACTTTTTTCGCAGTACCAAGTTGTTCTAATGTGGTGCTTTCAAGCTTCAAGCCCACTTCTTCGCTGATGACTTGACCGCCAGTAAGAACTGCTAGATCATCAAGCATTGCTTTACGACGATCACCAAAACCAGGTGCTTTCACTGCAGCAACTTTTAAACCGCCACGAAGCTTGTTCACTACAAGTGCCGCTAATGCTTCGCCTTCAATATCTTCAGCAATAAGCAATAATGGACGACTAGACTGAACTACAGACTCTAATAGTGGAAGAAGCTGTTGTAGGTTAGAAAGCTTGCTGTCACATAGAAGAATGAATGGGTTGTCTAATTCAACATTCATTTTTTCAGTGTTGGTCACGAAGTAAGGAGAAAGGTAACCGCGATCAAACTGCATGCCCTCAACGGTATCAATTTCAAATTCAAGGCCTTTGGCTTCTTCAACGGTGATAACACCTTCTTGACCAACGGTTTTCATTGCTTCAGCAAGTTTTTCACCAATTTCTTTATCGCCATTAGCAGAAATGGTAGCAACTTGAGCAATTTTCTTGAAATCACCTTTTACTTGTTGCGCTCTTTCGTGGATTTCAGCCACAACTTTCTCAACAGCAATATCAATACCGCGTTTAAGATCCATTGGGTTTAAACCAGCAGCGACACCTTTTACACCTTCACGAAAAATAGCTTGCGCTAACACGGTAGAAGAGG